>CAZEHT010000044.1:0-27827 GCA_964511995.1 uncultured Mycobacterium sp. | reverse complement strand
CACATCGAAGCCATCGCCGGCTGGGATCCGACTGCGCAGCCCAGCATCGAGATCCAGTTCACGCCCGCCCGGGTCATCATGCAGGACTTCACCGGCGTGCCATGCGTCGTCGACCTGGCCACGATGCGCGAAGCCGTGGCGGATCTGGGTGGTGACCCCGACAAGGTGAATCCGCTGGCGCCCGCGGAGCTGGTGATCGACCACTCGGTGATCATCGATGTGTTCGGCCGCGCCGACGCGTTTGAACGCAACGTCGACATCGAGTACGGCCGCAACGGCGAACGATACCAATTCCTGCGCTGGGGCCAGGGCGCGTTCGACGATTTCAAAGTGGTTCCGCCGGGCACCGGAATCGTGCATCAGGTCAACATCGAGTACCTGGCCCGTACCATCATGGTGCGCGCCGACGACGGAAAGAATTGGGCCTACCCCGACACCTGTGTGGGCACCGACAGCCACACCACGATGGTCAACGGACTGGGCGTACTGGGCTGGGGCGTGGGCGGTATCGAGGCCGAGGCAGCGATGCTGGGCCAGCCGGTGTCGATGCTCATACCGCGGGTGGTCGGATTCAAGCTGACGGGTGAGATCAAGCCCGGAGTGACCGCGACCGACGTCGTCCTGACCGTCACCGACATGCTGCGCAAACACGGCGTGGTCGGCAAGTTCGTCGAGTTCTACGGCAAAGGTGTCGCCGAAGTTCCCCTGGCCAACCGCGCCACCCTGGGCAACATGAGCCCCGAATTCGGGTCCACCGCGGCGATATTCCCGATCGACGAGGTCACCGTCGACTACCTGAGGCTAACCGGGCGAAGCGAGGAACAACTCGCGTTGGTCGAGGCCTACGCCAAGACACAGGGTATGTGGCACGACCCCGATCACGAGCCGGCATTCTCCGAATATCTGGAACTGCACCTCGGCGACGTCGTCCCGTCCATCGCGGGCCCCAAGCGCCCTCAGGACCGCATCGAGCTATCCGACGCCAAGACCGCGTTCCGCAAGGACATTCACAACTATGTCGAGGAGAACCATCCCACTCCGGAGACCAAGCTCGATGAGGCAGTCGAAGAGTCCTTCCCGGCCAGCGACGCCGCGGCGCTGTCCTTCGCCGAGGACGACGCCGTCGTGACGTGTGCCGCAAATGGGTCGCAGGGTCGTCCCACCAAGCCGGTCAAGGTGTCTTCCGACGACCGCGGCGAGTTCGTGCTCGACCACGGTGCGGTGGTGATCGCCGCCATCACGTCGTGCACCAACACGTCCAACCCCTCAGTCATGTTGGGCGCAGCGCTGTTGGCCCGCAACGCCGTCGAGAAGGGCCTGACCGCAAAGCCGTGGGTCAAGACCTCCATGGCGCCCGGGTCGCAGGTGGTCAGTGCCTACTACGACAAAGCGCAGTTGTGGCCGTATCTGGAGAAGCTCGGCTTCTACCTGGTCGGCTACGGCTGCACGACGTGCATCGGCAACAGCGGTCCGCTGCCCGACGAGATCTCCAAAGCCATCAACGACAACGATCTGACGGTGACCGCCGTACTGTCGGGCAACCGAAACTTCGAAGGGCGCATCTCCCCCGACGTCAAGATGAACTATCTGGCATCGCCCCCGCTGGTGATCGCCTACGCGCTGGCCGGCACCATGGACTTCGATTTCGAAGCCGACCCCCTCGGCCAGGACCCGCAGGGTAACGACGTGTTCCTGAAGGACATCTGGCCGTCGCCCAAGGACATCTCCGACACCATAGCCACCGCCATCAACGAGGAGATGTTCACTAAGAACTACGCCGACGTGTTCAAGGGCGACGAGCGCTGGCAGAACCTGCCGACCCCCGACGGCAAGACATTCGACTGGGACCCGAAGTCGACCTATGTGCGCAAACCTCCGTATTTCGACGGTATGCCGGCCGAACCGCAGCCGGTCTCGGATATCAAGGGCGCCAGAGTGCTTGCGCTGCTGGGTGATTCGGTGACCACGGACCACATCTCGCCCGCCGGGAACATCAAGCCGGGCACCCCTGCCGCGCAGTATCTCGAGTCCAACGGCGTGCAGCGCAAGGACTACAACTCCTACGGGTCACGCCGCGGCAACCACGAGGTCATGATCCGCGGCACCTTCGCCAACATCCGGCTGCGCAACCAGCTGCTCAATGACGTCTCCGGTGGGTACACGCGCGACTTCACCCAGCCCAGTGGCCCGCAGGCGTTCATCTACGACGCTTCGCAGAGCTATCAGAAGGCCGGTATCCCGCTGGTCGTGCTGGGCGGCAAGGAGTACGGTTCGGGCTCCTCGCGGGATTGGGCGGCCAAGGGCACCACGTTGCTCGGTGTGCGCGCGGTGATCACCGAGAGCTTCGAGCGCATCCACCGTTCGAACCTGATCGGTATGGGCGTCATCCCGCTGCAGTTCCCCGCCGGGGAGTCCGCGGCGTCGCTGAAATTGGACGGCACCGAGGTTTTCGACATCACCGGGATCGAAGCGCTCAACGACGGCAAGACACCCAAGACGGTCAAGGTGACCGCCACCAAAGAGGACGGGTCGAAGGTCGAGTTCGACGCGGTTGTGCGCATCGACACCCCGGGTGAAGCGGACTACTACCGCAACGGCGGCATCCTGCAGTACGTGCTGCGGAACATGCTGAAGTCCGGGTCGTAGGGCCCGCCGCGGGTATGCCGAAGGTCAGCGAGGACCATCTGGCGGCACGCCGCCGCCAGATCCTCGACGGCGCCCGGCGCTGCTTCGCCGAATACGGCTACGACCAGGCGACGGTACGCCGCCTGGAGCAGGCCATCGGACTGTCCCGCGGCGCGATCTTCCATCACTTCCGCGACAAGGACTCGCTGTTTTTCGAGCTGGCGCGCGAGGACGCCCAACGCATGTCCGAGGTCGCCACGCGCGAGGGCCTCATCCAGGTGATGCGTGACATGCTGGCAGAGCCGGAGCAGTTCGACTGGCTGGCGACCCGGTTGGAGATCACGCGGAAGCTGCGTCACGACCCGGAGTTCAGCCGGGGGTGGGCGGAGCGTTCCGCGGAGCTCTCGGCCGCCACCCGGGACCGGTTGCTGCGGCAGAAACAAGCCGGGCGCCTGCGCGAGGACGTGCCCGATGACGTGCTGCAGGTGTATCTGGATCTGGTCCTGGACGGCCTGGCGGCCAGGCTGGCGTCCGGCGACGATCCCCAGCGGCTCACCGCCGTGCTCGACCTCGTGGAAGACTCCGTACGAGCTCGCTAGAGGGCTATCCCGCCACCGTTGTGGGCGAACATACGCTGCCTCGACCATGGTGTCGGCCATCCGGACGGTCGCGCGGGGATGCAGGTCAACAGACGCTCACCCGCGACGATGAATTGACGATGAATTGTTTGCCGGCGTTCGTCAGGGTCGTGCACTTGGTTTACATGCATCAGGTTTGGCGCGGGCGGTCTGTTGAGCTCCGGCCTCGCAGCCGCCGTCAGCCCTTCCGCGTGCGGTGGTTGGGCCCGCCGCGACTGCGCATGGCGGTTCCCGATTCGCGCAACATGCTGTGGATGGACCCGTACGACCGACCAGTCGAGGCCACCAGAGTCCGGATGCTGGCGCCGCCCTCGTACGCGTTACGGAGTTCCCGCAACATCTGCTCGCGCGCTTCGTTCGGCACTCTCATCGACGGCTCCCTGCTTCGGATGACCCGGCACATTCAGCGTAAGAGCCGACCCGTACGGTGTGATCATAATTGCCAAATGTGTTGGAGCAAACAATGATTGGTTCAGGCTAACTCGATGAGGTCGCGATAGTCGTCGGACCAGAAATCCTCCGTGCCGTCCGGCAGCAGCACCACCCGCTGCGGCCCGAGCGCTTCGGCGGCACCGGGGTCGTGAGTAACCAGCACCACCGCGCCGCGGTAGCTGCGCAGCGCGTCGAGCACCTGCTCGCGCGACGCCGGGTCGAGGTTGTTCGTCGGCTCATCGAGGAGCAGCACATTGGCCGTCGAGGCCACCAGCCCCGCGAGCGCCAACCGCGTCTTCTCGCCGCCGGACAGCGTGCCGGCCGGCTGGTCGAGTTGCGCGCCGCTGAACATGAAGGCGCCCAACAACCCCCGTAGCTCCTGCTCGGCGGTGTCGGGGGCGGCGTGGCGGATGTTCTCCCACACCGTCGAGGCATTGTCGAGCGTGTCGTGCTCCTGAGCGAAATAACCCACTTTGCAGCCGTGCCCGGGTTCCAGACGACCGGTGTCGGGCACCTCCACCCCCGCCAGCAGCCGTAACAGCGTCGTCTTGCCGGCGCCGTTGAGACCAAGGATCACCACCCGCGAGCCCCGGTCGATGGCAAGATCGACGCCGCTGAACACCTCCAGGGAGCCGTAGTTCTTGGACAGCCCGTTGGCGGTCAGCGGCACCCGACCGCACGACACCGGCGTGGGAAACTTGATCCTGGCCACCTTGTCGGCGACGCGCTCTTCGTCGAGCGCCGCCATCATCCGGTCGGCACGGCGCAGCATGTTCTGCGCTGCAACGGCTTTGGTGGCTTTGGCGCCCATCTTGGCCGCCTGGGTGCGCAGCGCGGAAGCCTTGCGCTCGGCGTTCGCGCGTTCCCGCCGGCGGCGCTGCTCGTCGGTGGCGCGCGCGTCGAGATACTTCTGCCAGCCCATGTTGTAGACGTCCATCTCGCCGCGGACCGCGTCGAGGTACCACACTCGGTTGACCACGTCGGCGAGCAGGTCGACATTGTGGCTGATGACGATCAGACCGCCGGCGTGGTTTCCCAGAAAGTCCCGCAGCCAACCGATCGAGTCGGCATCGAGGTGGTTGGTGGGCTCGTCGAGCAGAAGCGTGGTGGCCGACCCGGAGCCGGTATCCGAGGCGGCGAAGAGGATGCGTGACAGTTCGACCCGGCGGCGCTGCCCGCCCGAGAGCGTCCGCAATCGCTGGGTCAACACCCGTTCGGGCAGGCCCAGGCTCGCGCAGATGCGGCCAGCTTCGCTTTCTGCGGCGTATCCGCCCAGCGCCGAGAACCTCTCCTCGAGCTGACCGTAACGGCGGACGGCCTTGTCCCGTCCGGCATCGTCGGCCAATTCGGCCATCAGCGCCTGCTGCTTCTCCAGGTCGGCGAGCAGCGAATCCAGGCCGCGAGCGGAAAGCACTCGATCGCGGGCCAGGACGTCGAGGTCACCCTCCCGGGGATCCTGTGGGAGGTACCCGATTTCACCCGTGCGTGTCACGCTGCCCGCGTACGGTTCGCCCTCTCCGGCCAGGATCCGCATCGTGGTGGTCTTGCCGGCACCGTTGCGCCCAACCAGACCGATCCGGTCACCGGGCTGCACCCGCAGTGCCGAACCCTCCACGGACAGCAGTGTGCGTGCCCCGGCGCGGACCTCGAGATCCGTTGCAGTGATCACGGCGAACTCCTACGTGCCTCGGCGCGGGCTACTTGTCGTCCGTGAAGACCGGCGCCCGCTTCTCGGCTCGGGCAGCCACCGCTTCCTCGAAGTTGGAAGTGAGCAGTCGCACGTAGAGCTGGCCCAGGCCCTCCGCGTGCATGTGCGTCTCCAGGCTACCGGCGTCGAGTCCACTCCACAGTGTGCGCTTAGTCAATTCGACGCCCGGCCGTGAGAACGAAGCGATGCGTTCGCCCATCGCGTAGCAGGTTTCCAGCAGGTCCGCGTCGGCGACCTGGCGCGAGACGAGTCCGATCCGCTCGGCCTCCTGCGCGTCGATGTCCCGTCCGGTCAGCATCAGCTCGGCCGCCCGTGACGTGCCGATCGCTCGCGGCAGCAGGTAGGACAGCCCCAGTTCGCTGGCGGTCAGGCCGTTGTTGATACCCGCGGCGCGGAAGTAGGCGCTATGGCCGGCGACGCGGATGTCGCACGCCAACGCCAGGCACAACCCGCCCCCGATGGCTGCGCCGTTGACCGCGGCGATCACCGGCTGATGCATCCTGCGCAGTCCCAGGATGACCTCGTCGAGAACCTGCATCGAGCGCAGCCCGAAGCTGGGCCGGGTGAGGCCCTTCACATGCGGGATGCTGCCGGCCGACTTGTGGTCCGCGCCCGACGAGAATCCCCGACCGGCGCCGGTGAGAACGACTGCTCGCACGGTGTTGTCGTCGTTGAGTTCATCCAGTGCCCGTTTCAGCGGGAGCATGACGTCGAACGCCATGGAATTCATCCGCTCGGGGCGATTGAGGGTCACCAGCGCCACCGCCGGACGCGAACGGTCGATCAGGACGTATTCGGAACTCACGGGACTGCACGCTATCGCGTGCGCCCGGTCAGACGTCCTGCGCGTTGCCCCGGCCGGCGAGCGCCGCGTCGATGTCGAACTCTTTCACCTGTGCGATCAACTGCTCCAGCGCGGCCGGCGGCAGGGCACCCGCCTGGTTGAACACCAGATTGCCCTTCTTGAACGCCATCAACGTCGGTATGGACCGAATCTGGGCCGCCGCGGCCAGCTCGTGCTCGGCCTCGGTATCGACCTTCGCGAACACCACGTCGGGGTGGTTTTCGGAGGCCTTCGAGAAGGTCGGCGCGAAGGCGCGGCACGGACCGCACCACGAGGCCCAGAAGTCAACCAGCACGATGTCGTTACCGTTCACGGTGTCGTTGAACTCCGCCGCGGTGAGGTCTTTGGTAGCCACGCTGCTCCTAACGCCCGGGGTCCGGCTTCTGTTCCCGGACTCAGCGCAGCGCCGCCAGGGCGGTGTTCGCGTCGTAGCCGGTGAACCCCTCCAACTCTCCGTCACGCAACCGGTTGACCCAATTGGGATCGGCCAGCAGTGCCCGGCCGACGGCCGCGATGTCGAATTCGCCTTCGCGAAACTGCTCCAGCAGTCGCTCCGCCGACGCCGGAGGCACGGGGTCTTCACTGTTGCCGGGGCGGAACTCGGTTTGCAGGCCGATCGAACCCACCGCGATGACCGGGACCCCGGTCAGCTTCTTGGTCCAGCCGGCCAGGCTCAGCGTCGGATCGGAGTCCGGAAAGGCCGGGACGTAGTGCCGCCGGGTGGATGGGTGCAGCATGTCCACACCGGCAGCCACCAACGGTGTCAGTACCGCCGCGAGTTCATCGGGAGTCGAAGCGAGCACGGCGTCGTAGCGGTTGGCCTTCCACTGCGAGAACCGGTACAGGATCGGAAAATCCGGGCCGGCCGCCGCCCGGACGGCAGCAACCACCTCGACCGGGAAGCGTGTGCGCGCGGCCAGCGAGCCGCCATAGTGATCGGTGCGCTGATTGGTTTGTGCCCAGAGGAATTCGTCGAGCAGATAGCCGTGAGCGCCGTGCAGTTCCACGGCGTCGAAACCTGCCTCGCGGGCGTTGGCGGCAGCGGTGGCGAAATCTTCGGCGATGGCAGGCAGTTCCCCAATGTCCAGCGCACGGCCGTTGGGATGTCCCGCGCTGTCGATCCCCGACGGGCTGACCGCCGCGACGCCGTCGCGGTCTTTGCGCTCGGCTCCCTGATGCCAAAGCTGGGCGGCGATCACCGCGCCCTCGCCGTGTACCGCGTCGGTCACCGTGCGCCAGCCGGCCAGCGCGTCGCCCGCCGTCAGGGTCGGAATGCGGGCCGGATAGCCGGCAGCCGGATCGCCGAGCCGGATGCCCTCGGTGATGATCAACCCGGTGCCGCCCACGGCCCGGCGCCGATAGTAGGCGGCGACGTCGGGGCCTGGGACTCCGCCGGGGGACGCCATGCGCGTCATCGGGGCCATCGCGAATCGGTTGGGGATGCTGACCGAGCGGATGCTGATCGGCGTGAACAGGGCTTGCAATCGTTCGTCGTGCACCATGTCAGCCTGCAACACCGGGCGCGGGGTCATCCATACCGGGCCGTCCTGAGGCCGGCGCGACGGGCGGGCGCACCGCTCCCCCGCGCCGGCGTGTCCCAGCTCCCAGCCTGCCGACGGGAGGCAGAATCCTGGGCCGGCATCCGCCGTCTCGGCCGCCGTTGGCCGCCCTAGACTCCTGCTGAGGGCGCATGGACCGCCCTTTCGGGGATGCGGGAACGGCGGCGATTGCGAGGCCTCGGTTATGGAGCCAGACACACGGAAACCGGGCGGCGTGCGCGACGCACGGGTCACTGCGGTTGCGGTCATCGGCATGGCCTGCCGGCTTCCCGGCGGCATCGACTCCCCTGAAGCGTTCTGGAACTCCTTGCTCCGGGGCGACGACCTGGTCACCGAAATCCCGGCCGATCGCTGGGACGCCGACGAGTACTACGACCCCGAACCGGGCGTGCCCGGCCGGTCGGTGTCGCGGTGGGGCGGCTTTCTGGACGACATCGCGGGTTTCGACGCCGCGTTCTTCGGTTTCGGAGAGCGGGAGGCGGCTGCGATCGACCCGCAGCACCGGTTGTTGCTCGAGACTGCGTGGGAGGCAATAGAACACGCAGGTGTGGCTCCACGCTCGCTGGCCGGGTCCCGCACGGGTGTTTTCGTCGGGTTGTCGCACGACGACTACACGCTGGTCAAAAGGGACGCCGGCGCCTTGGGCGACCCGTACGGGTTTTCCGGCGATGCCTTCTGCATGGCGTCGGGGCGCATTGCCTACGGATTAGGACTGCACGGGCCGGCGATCACGGTGGACACCGCGTGCTCTTCGGGTCTGCTCACGGTGCACATGGCGTGCGGCAGCCTGGATCGGGGCGAGAGCGACCTCGCCCTGGCCGGAGGTTCCATGGTGATGCTGGAACCGTCGGTGAGCTCATCGGCGTCTGCGCAGGGCATGCTTTCCCCAACCGGGCGCTGCCATGCGTTCGACGTCGCCGCGGACGGCTTCGTGCGTTCCGAGGGGTGCGCCGTGGTGTTGCTCAAGCGCCTGCCCGACGCGCTGCGCGACGGCGACCGGATCCTGGCGGTGATTCGCGGTACGGCCGCCAATCAGGATGGCCGTACCGAGACGATCGCGACTCCGTCGGTCGACGCACAGGTGGCCGTGTACCGGGCGGCGCTGACTGCCGCCGGTGTGGACGCGGCCACGGTCGGTTTCGTGGAGGCTCATGGCACCGGCACCCCGGTCGGTGACCCGATCGAGTTCACCAGCCTGGCGCGGGTGTACGGCGTCGGCGGTCGCCGCTGCGCGCTCGGATCGGTGAAGAGCAATCTGGGGCACACCGAGGCGGCGGCCGGCGCGGTGGGACTGATGAAGACGATCCTCGCCGTCGGACATGGCGTGGTGCCGGCGATGATGCACTTCACCCGCCTCCCCGACGACCTCGAACCGATCGAAACCGGACTGTTCGTACCACGGGCGGCTACGTCGTGGCCGATAGACGTACAGACACCCCGGCGGGCGGGGGTGTCGTCGTTCGGGATGTCGGGAACGAACGTCCACGCCGTCGTCGAGCAAGCGCCCGACGAGGTACGCGACGACCGGCCGAGCGGTTCGGCGCTGCAGGGTCAGCTGGTGTTTCCGTTGTCCGCCACATCGGTCGACCAGCTGCGCGCAAGCTCTCGGCGCCTGGCGCAATGGGTGGAGGCTCACGCAACCGAGGTAGCGCCACGAGATCTGGGTTACACCCTGGCGCGCCGCCGTGCGCACCGGCCGGTGCGCACGGCCGTGGTGGCATCGGGTGTGGCCGAGCTGGCCGAGGGGCTGCGCGCCATCGCCGGGGGCGAAACGCCGTACCCGCCCGCCGTGGGCCAGGACGACCGTGGCCCGGTGTGGGTCTTCTCGGGGCAGGGTTCGCAGTGGGCCGCGATGGGCGCCGAGCTGCTGGCGGGTGAACCGGCGTTTGCCGCATGCGTCGCCGAGGCGGAGCCGTTGATCGCCCGTGAGGCCGGGTTCTCGGTCACCGAGGCGATGACGGCGCCTCACACGGTGGTCGGCATCGACCGCGTCCAGCCGACGCTGTTCGCCATGCAGGTTGGGCTGGCCACCGCCATGCGGTCGTACGGGGTTGCGCCCGGAGCGGTCATCGGCCATTCACTGGGCGAAGTGGCGGCGGCGGTGGTAGCGGGAGCGCTGGCGCTGGAAGACGGTGTGCGCGTGATCTGCCGCCGCTCGCGGTTGTGTGCCCGGTTGGCCGGTGCCGGGGCGATGGCCTCGGTCGAGCTGCCCGCCCAGCGCGTGCGCGCAGAATTGGACGCCCGCGGTGTGACCGACGTCGTGGTGTCCGTGGTCGCCTCGCCGCAGTCCACCGTTGTCGGCGGCGCGACGCAGGCGGTTCGCGACCTGGTCGGGGCGTGGGAGCTACGCGGGGTGATGGCCCGCGAGGTGGCCGTCGACGTGGCCTCGCATTCCCCCCAGGTCGATCCGATCCTCGCCGAACTCGCCGATGTGCTGGCCGACCTCACCCCGACGACGCCGGCGGTGCCGTTCTACTCCGCGACCCTGGACGACGCGCGGGGCGAGCCGGCGTTCGACGCCGGCTACTGGATCGACAATCTCCGTCAGCCGGTTCGGTTCGCCGCGGCGGTGCGGGCGGCCCTGGAGGACGGCTTCCGGGTGTTCGCCGAGCTCGCCCCCCATCCCCTGCTCACCCGCGCGGTGGAGCAGAACGCGCAGGCCACCGACCTCCCGGCACAGGCGCTGGCGTGCATGCGGCGCGAACAGGAGCTGCCACACGGGCTACGGCGCTTCGTCACGGATCTGTACTGCGCCGGCGCGGCGGTGGACTTTTCGGCGCTGTATCCGAACGGGCGGCTGGTCGACGCGCCGTTGCCGACGTGGACGCGCCGCCGGCTGTTCATCGAGTCCGACGGCCACAACCAGTCACACGGCGCCCGGGTCATCGCCGTGCATCCGCTGTTGGGTGCGCATGTCGAACTGCCGGAGGAGCCGGAGCGGCACGCCTGGCGTGGCGACGTCGGCACCGCCGCACTGCCGTGGCTGCGCGACCATCGCATCCTCACGGTGCCCGCCCTGCCGGGTGCGGCCTTCAGCGAGATGGCGCTGACCGCCGCTCGCACCATCCTCGGCGAGCCGTCCGAGGTCCGCGATATCCGTTTCCATCAGATGCTGCTGCTCAACGATCAGACTCCCGTGGCGGCCGTTGCATGCGTTGTGGCGCCCGGTGTCCTCGACTTCGCGGTCCAGACCGATCACGACGGGGAACACACCCAGCGTGCCACCGCCGTCCTGCGCGCCGCCGTGGGTGAGCCGCAACCCGCCCAGCACGACATCCCCAGCCTGCTCGCGGCGCACCCGTCCCGGACGGAAGGAAGCGAGCTGCGCGGATTGTTCGACAGCCGCGGGGTCCAACTGGGTCCGGCCTTCGCGGGCTTGATCGCCGCATACACCGCCGCCAACGCCTCCACCCTGGTGGCGGAAATCGGGCTGCCGGCGCCGATTCGTTCCCAGCGGGACGCCTACGCCGTGCACCCGGCGTTGCTGGACGCCTGCTTCCAGTCCGTCGCGGCCCTGCCGGCCGTCCGGGCAGCCGGCGATGGCGGCCTGCTGTTGCCGTCAGGTGTCCGCCGGCTGAGTATCTGCGGCCCGACGCGGAACGCCCGCTACTGCTACGCCCGGGCGACCGCGCACGACAGGGCGGGCGTCGAGGCCGATCTCGATGTTCTCGACGAGTCCGGGACGGTGGTGCTGATCGCCCGGGGGCTGCGGATGGTCAGCCGGGTCGACGAGAGCAGCGAGCGTGACCGCGTGCTGGCGGACCGGCTGCTCACCATCGAATGGCACCGGCGAGCACTGCCCGCGTTGGGCGACGACGGAGGCGGCAACTGGCTGCTGGTCACCACCTCCAGTTCCGACTCCAGGGCCGACGATCCGATGCCGAGCAGACTCGCCGCGGCGTTGAACTCGCTCGGAGCGCAATGTGACACGCTGCACTGGCCGCAGCTCGCCGACCACCCGGCCATCGCCGGCCACTTCGTCAACCGAATCCAGGCGGGCATCGACGGCGTCGTGGCGCTCTTCGGGCCATCGGGCCGCGACGAGGGCGAGGGCTGTCTGGTCGCCGGCCGGGAAAACGTCCGCCATCTGGTGCGGATGGTCCGCGAACTGACGGAGTTGCCGGGAGATCCGCCGCGTCTTTACGTGTTGACCAGAGGTGCCCAGAAGGTTCTGTCCGGCGATCAGCCCGACCTGGGCCAGGCGGGCCTGCGTGGCGTCGTGCGGGTGATCGGCGCCGAACATCCACAATTGCGTCCGACCCAGATCGACGTGGACGACATCAGCGAACCCGACCCGGTGGCCGCGGAATTGCTGTCCGGCTCGCACGAGGACGAGACGGCCTGGCGTGGCGGTCAGTGGTACACCGCCCGGCTGGCTACGACTCCACTACGGCCGGACGAACGCCGAATCAGCAGTGTGGACCCCGAGCGCGGCGGCGTGCGTCTTGAGATCCGCGCTCCCGGCGACCTGGAAACCCTCGAACTCACCGCCGTCGACCGCGGCCGGCCCGGGCCGGGACAAATCGAGGTAGCGGTCGCCGCGTCCAGCATCAATTTCGCCGATGTGCTTGTGGCGATGGGCCGACAACCCGGCATCGACGGCCGTGCGCCGGCGCTGGGAATCGATTTCGAGGGCGTGGTCACCGCGGTCGGGCCGGATGTCACCGGCCACCGGGTCGGTGACCGGGTCGGTGGCCTGTCCGGGCACGGCAACGGAAGCTGGGGCACGTTCGTCACCGTCGACGCCCGACTTGCCGCCACCGTGCCGTCCGGTCTCGCCGCCGGCCAGGGGGCTGCCGTATCGGTGGTATACGGCACCGCCTGGCACGGGTTGGTTGACCTGGCGAGGATGCAGACCGGTGACCGGGTCCTGATCCACTCGGCGACCGGCGGTGTCGGGCAGGCGGCCATCGCGGTGGCTCGCCTGGCGGGAGCGGAGATCTTCGCCACGGCGGGGAGCCCGCAGCGGCGTGCCCTGCTGCGCGACATGGGTATCCAACACGTCTACGACTCGCGCACGACCGATTTCGCCGAGCTGATCCGCGACGAAACACAGGGGTACGGCGTCGACGTCGTGCTCAACTCCCTGACGGGCGCCGCGCAGCGTGCCGGCCTGGAACTGTTGTCGTCCGGCGGGCGATTCGTGGAGATCGGCAAAAAGGACGTCTACCGCAACGCCCGGCTGGAGCTGTACCCCTTCCGCCACAACCTCACGTTCCACTACCTTGACCTGGCGCTGATGTGCGACACCCACCCGCAACGGGTCCAGCACCTGATGCGGACGGTGTTCACCCACGTCGCCGACGGTGTGCTGCCGCAGCCACAGCGCACCGACTACCCGCTTGCCGAGGCGGCCACCGCGATCCGGGTGATGAGCGCGGCCGAGCACACCGGCAAGCTCCTGCTGAACATGCCGCACGTTGAGGACATTGGGCGCAGCCGCGTCGTGGTGCCCCCCGACCGAGCCGCCCCGTTCCGCCGCGACGGCGCCTACATCATCACCGGTGGCCTGGGCGGCCTCGGCCTGTTCCTCGCCGCCGACATGGCGGCGGCGGGCTGCGGCCGGATCGTGCTCACCGGCCGCTCTCAGCCGACCCGCAAGGCGGAGCAGACCATCGCCCGTATCCGGGCGACCGGTGCCGACATCGAGGTGGTCTGCGGCAACATCGCCGAGCCGGCCACCGCAAGCGGCTTGGTCGAAGCGGCCACCGCCACCGGGCTTGCTTTGCGCGGCGTGCTGCACGCCGCGGCGGTGATCGAGGACGGCACCTTGACCAACCTGACCGACGAAGTCATCGACCGGGACTGGGCGCCGAAGGTCTACGGCGCCTGGCACCTGCACCATGCCACCACCACGCAGCCGCTGGACTGGTTCTGTTCGTTCTCGTCGATAACCGCCTTGCTCGGCGCGTCCGGCCAGAGCGCCTACGCGGCGGCCAACAGCTGGCTGGACGCCTTCACCCATTGGCGCCGAAGTCGCGGCTATCCAGCCACCACGGTCGCCTGGGGTGTGTGGGCCGAGATCGGGCGAGGCGCACCCCTGGCAGAAAGCGGCACCATCACGATGATCACGCCCGACGAGGGCGCGCACGCCTTCCAGACACTCGTGCGCCACGACCGCGCCTACACCGGGTATATCCCGACCGTGGGAGCGCCGTGGCTTACCGCACTCGTCGAACGCGGCAGCCCGTTCGCCGAAGCATTCGAAGTGACACGTCAAAATTCAACCGGCACAGCCTCATTCCGCTCGGAGCTGGAATCGCTGTCCCGAGATGAATGGCCGAGCCGTTTTCGGCGGCTGGTAGCCGAGCAAGCCGGCCTCATCCTGCGCCGCACCGTGGACCCCGACCGTTCCTTCTCCGATCACGGTCTCGACTCGCTCGGCAACCTCGAGTTGCGCACCCGCATCGAAACCGAGACCGGGTTGCGCATCACCCCCAAGACCGTGGCGACCCACAACACCGTGCAGGCTTTGGCCGGGCATCTTCTCGACCAGCTGTCGGCCGAGCCGATCAGGTGAATCACTCCGTCATCCAGGCGTCCTCGGCGGGAACCGAACACAGCAACGAACGGATCACCGCGATCGGCCTCTCCCGTCCGGGCGCGTGTGCGTGATGCTCGATGTGCAATTGATCTGCGAATATCAGGTAGCTGTAGAAATCGACACCGGCGGCCGACGCGGTGTGAAGTTCGGTCTCGACGCTGATCAGGCTCAGATCCGGCGGAGTGTGCAATGCGGGGGCGAACCCCCCCTCGCTGGCTAGAACAATGTCGGGCAGTCCGGGAGGATTGCCGTCGTACTGCAGGCTGAAGTGGAGCAACGACTGCTGAATGACGCCGTCGGACAAGTCGTCCCGGAAGGTCTCGACGATGTCGCGCGCCAGATCCACAATGTCTGTGTTCTTGTCGATCTTGGCGAGGTACGTAGCCACGCCCAGCGGATTGGTGCTGGCCGTTGCCTCCACCGGCGGTGTCAGCAGAACGCGCAAATTGACGGGATAAAGGTAGGGAATCGGAATATCCGGTGTGTTGCGGACCTGCCACTCGGCCAGCAGGATGGCCGCCGATACCAGGCAGTGCAGGCTCAGCCCGTAGTCGCGGGCGAAATCGACCAGGGCCCGGGTCTCGCGCTCCGTCAGCCGGCACCTGGCGGCAGGAACCCGCGCGGGCAGGGGCGGATCGCCTCCCGCGGTGTTTCGTGTCGACGGCGGTAGGTCGTAGGCGAACATGGCGGGCACAAGCCGTTCGAATCCGGACCGCGATTGCTTGCGTATGCCGCGTTGCTCCAGCACGACTTCGAGGGGTTGTGGCGCCGCCTGGGCGGCCACCGGGCCGACGCGACCGGTAGACACCAGTTCCGCATACATCGCGAACAGCTCCATGAGAAGCGCCGCGTGGTGTTCACCGTCGGTCAGGCTGTGGTGTGTGTACAGCGTGAGTTCCGCGGGACCATCGCCGAGTTTCACGCGAAGATTAGCCAGTGACACGCCCTGGTCCAGGCGCATCCCGGCGGTATCCGCCGAAGGCGTGCGCTCTGCCTCGACGACCCACATCCCGGGATGGACAAAGTCGTCGACGACGATGTCGTGCGCGTCAGCACTCTTCACCAGATGGCCGGCGAGTACCGGGTGTGCCCGCAGAAGCGCACCGAAGGCAACAGACATCGCGTCGATGTCGACAGGGCCGTGCAGTTGCACCGCGACACCGAAGAATGTCTGACTCCGCGCGAACATCTCCTCGCTGCGTGCCAACCTGCGAATCACCGCCGCCGGAAGCGTCACCGCATACTCGCCTTTCGATAGCCGACGACCATCGGCAGCAGACACACGGCCACGATGCCGGCCGCCCACAGGAGGCTGCCGACGACCGGCGACAGGATCGGACCGCTCATCGCGAGTCCGCGCATCGTTTCGATGGCGTAGGACATCGGCTGATGCTCGACGACGGGCTGAATCCACTCCGGATACTGCTCCAACGGCACGAAACCGGTGCAGAAGAAGATCGCGAGGATGTTCACCAGTGCAATGGCTTCGATAAGCGTCGTCGTCGCCGAGAAGAACGCCGCCGTGGTGACGACGGCGGCGAAGGCGACACCGAAGACCACGGGGACCATGAGCCAGCCCAACGCCGACCACGCACCCTGATGGAACCGAAAGCCCAGGGCGAGCCCGGCACACAGGATCGCCACCGTGGTGAGAAGAATGCGGGCACCTTCTGCGAAGTACCGCGCAAGCAGACCCGAAGCACGGTGGGTGGGCAACGCCCACATCCGGGCAAGGAGACCATTGGCGCGCTCACGGACCAGACCGATGGCGCTGACCGAGGTCCCGGTGACCGTCGCGGCCATGGCGACCAGGGGAACGGTGCCGAACAGCGCGTCATGGCCGCTGACCGCCGAGATCCTCCGGCCGAAGACGGCGTCTAACGTCACCAGGAGCAAAATCGGCACCACAAGCGTCTCGATGACGGTCCTGGGGTCACGGGCCCACCCGAGGAGCAACCGCTTCGTCTGAACGAGCGTCTGGGGCAGCAAGACCCGCGCCGAATTCTCCGCCCGCCGTTTGTCGACGGGGCCCGCCGCACCCGCCGGCAATGCCGACGTCACGGCCGCCGCCCGAGAACCAGGACCGACACCAGCGCCAGGAGCGCCAGCAGACCGAACACCCAGGCCAAGGCCGGCACCAGCACCGGCCACGACACCGGCGGCGCCGCCCCGCCACTGTCGCCGGCCAATGCGCGCAGCGCGTAGACGAACTGCGAGATCGGCTGATCGCGCACGACAGGCTGGACCCATTCCGGGAACTGGTCGGCAGGCTGAATGCCGACCGAAAACAGGCCGAAGATCAGCTGTGGCCCCGTCAGCAGCGGAATGGTGGCCTCGGGATTATTCAGGCCGGTGCCGACGACGTCGCCCAGCAATGCCAGCATCAAACCGACCAGAAGGACGAGCATGCAGAAGCCGACCGTGTACACCGCGCCGCGGTGAAACCGGAAACCGATGACGTACCCGCAGATCAGCGCGATCACCAGACCGACCACGCACCGGCACATCGTCGCCGACATGCGGGCGGCCATCGGTGTCATCGCGGCGATCGGCATGGCTTTGAATCGACGGTTGACCCCCCGCGCGGCATCGGTTGCCGCGCGGAAGGCCCCCATGATCGCGGCGAACGACGTCGCCTGCAGCAGGATCAACGGTGTCAGGAACTGCGCGTAGCTGCTGGCGCCGGTCGCGTCGCCCATGACTTTGTGCAGCGGGATGTAGAAGCCGGCGGTGACGATCACCGACGCCGCGACCGCGGTGAGCAGTTCTCCGCTTCGCAGGGCCGGCACGATTGCCCGGACCAGGAGTACCCACCACTGCTGTAGCGCCGACGGCCGCGGCCGCGCCGCTGTCGGGACGGTCATGCGCACCTCCACCGAACTCACGGCGACCTACGCGCTGTCCAGCGACGACAGATCCACCAGGGTGAATGCCGCGTCGCCCGGAGTCTCGTTCCCCGACGTGATGCCGCCGTCCGCGCCGGTCGAGGCGAGCGCCTCCGCGGTCAGCTCGGCGAGCGCGACCGGGAACCGCTGCGTCAGCGCCTCGGCCTTCGCGGGTGTCAGCCGGCGGCTGTCGTACCACCAATCCAGGTGCAGCAGGCCGCGACTACGGTACACCCGAAGCTCGATGGCATGACCCAGCCCGGGGAGCATCTCACGGGCCGGCATCGCGGCGTCGACGTCGAATTGCACGGGTCCCTGCCCGGACGGAAACGACGGGATCGTGCCGACGTACGAGACGAAGACGTCGGGTTGAGGTTCGGCGGCGAGTTGCCGTGCGGTCGGCGCGTACACATACCGCAACAGCCCGTGGCCGATTCCGTGATGTGGGACGGCCTCAAGTGCGCGGTGGACGGCGTCCAAAGTCTGCGTCGCACCGGCGCTCTCGCGCAGGGTGCAGGACAGCGGAACCGGGTAGATGGTCGTGAACCAGCCGACGGTGCGATGCAGATCGACGTCCGGTTGGAGAACCGACCGGCCGTGGCCCGCGAGGTCGACGGCGAGCACACCCTCACCGACAATCAGCGCGATCGTACGGCCCAGCGCCGCAAGCAGCATCTCATCGACCGGCAGGCGGAGACGGCGCTGAGCGTCGTCGAGTTCGGCCGTCGGCACGGGTGCCATCGTCGACGACAGCCTTGTCAGGTCGCTGGCGTAGGGCGGTTCCGCGGTGTCCCGGTCGGCCACCCGCAGGGTTGCCCTGCGCGCGTTGTCGAGCCAGAATTCGCGGGTTTTCAGGATCGCGGCGTGGGTGGCGAGTCCGGCGCATCGTTGCGACCATTCGCGCCATGTCGTCGTTACGGGTTGCAGCGCGATGTCCTCGCCGGCCAGCCGTTGTCCGAACGCGGTGAAGATGTCGGTCATCAGGATTTCGCGCGACAGGTCGTCACCGGCCACATGGTGTATGGCGATCGCCAGGTGACACCGCCCGTCCTGAGCGCCCGTGATGTAGGTTGCGGCCAACGGCGGGTAGGGCGAATCCCGGCCGTCGACGAGCTCGGAGAGGGCGGCCAGGACCGCGTCCCGCTCGGCCGGGCCGCCGGCCACGTCCCCGGGCAGCGACCGAGACAGCAGTCCGCTGAATTCGCCCGGCTCCGCGATGTGTTGCTCGCAGATGCCGGCACGTTCGACGATGTGCAGACGCAGCGCGTCGTGGTGGTTGGTCACGGCGGTCAGCACCGAACGCACATCCTCGAAGGACACTTCGGGGCCCAGCCGCAGGATGACGGGGACGCGCCAGCGGCCAGGATCGCGTAGCCCGCGCTCGGCGAAGTACGCGATGTTCGGCGGCACCGGCGGATTCTCGGCGTCGTTGCACGGCTCGGCCAGCCCGCCGGCACCGTACCTGGCGGCGAGTGCGGCCGACAGCGCGGCGACACTTTGATGTTGGAACAGATCCTGCGGCGAGATGTCGAGCCCGGCCTTGGTCAGGTTCCTCGCAAGCCCGATGGCACTCACCGAATCGCCGCCCAGTTCGAAAAAGTTGGCATTGCGGTCGATCGATTCGACGCCCAGCGACTCGGCCCAGCTGCGATGCAGTGTCGCTTCGATCCGCTGCTGCCTACCGCCGCCCGCATCCCTGACACCGTCCTTCGCGCCATCGAGGGTGACGGGCCGGCCGGTGTCGGTCGGCGCGGAGCCGTCCGACTGAACCGCTGAGGGCCTGTGTTCCACCCAGTGTCTCTGGCGGTCAAATGGATAGCCGGGCAGTGCGACGCCGCGCGGCGTCACGCCGGTCCGCAGGCGTGACCAGTCGGCGCCGACTCCGGCGGACCACAGCTGCCCGAGCCCGAGCAGGAACGTGTCGCGATCGTCGCGACTCTGGAGCTGATGGCGCATCAGCCGGACGGCACGGTGCTGACTCGACCACCGCGGCTGACGTGTCGCCGAGGCCGTCAGACTCCCGCCGGGGCCGACCTCCATCAAGACGCGGGCCGGAGCCTGCAGCACGGCGTCCAGCTCGTCGGAAAATCTGACCGTGGCCCTCATCTGCCGCACCCATCGCGCAGGGTCGGTCGCCTCTTCGACGGTCATCCATGTTCCGGTGACGTTCGAGAGCAGGGGCGTTGTCGGCTCGCGCAGGCTCAGCCGGGCGAGGATTTCGGCGAACTCCGGCAGCGCCGGCTCCATCGACCCCGAATGGAATGCGTGCGATGTCCGCATCCGACGGACCGCAATCCCCCGCTCGGCAAGCCGGTCCGCAAACTGTCCGATCGCCTCCCCCGATCCCGCGACCACGCAGTTGCCCGGGTCGTTGATGGCGGCGAGGTCGAGGCCGGCCGGCAGGTGTTCGGCGATGTCGCCGGGCGCCAGCGCAACGGCGGCCATGGCACCCGGTGATGCGGACTGCATGAGGCGCGCGCGAGCCGACACCGCGGTGATCGCCGTCGGCAGGTCGAACACGCCCGCGAGGGTGGCCGCGACGTATTCGCCGATGCTGTGCCCCGCGAGCGCTGACGGGTGCACGCCGTAGGAGGCGACCAGCGCGGCGAGAGCGTACTCCACCGCGAAGAGCGCGGACTGGGCGTGGTCGGTGCGCTCCAGGTTGGTTCCCGGTCCGTCGAACACCTCGGCGCGCAGGTCGACGCCGAGCGTGTCGGCGAATCCCTCGGCGCACACGTCGAAATGTGCTGCGAACACCGGCTCGGACTCGTACAGTCCGCGGGCCATTCCGGCATGTTGGGCGCCCTGGCCCGGAAAAAGGAACACCACCCGAGAGTCCGATCCGGGGCCGGCAACAAGCTCGCCAGCGATGGACTCGCCGGCGAAGACCTCGTCCGCCGAGGCACTGTCGCGCTCGGCGGCTTCGAGCACGCGGACGGCCTGCTGATGGTCGTGGACGACGGCCGCCATCCGGAACCTGGCGCCTCGCCGGCCTGCAAGGGTGAAGGCGACGTCGGACAGGTCCGGCGCGTCGGGCCCCGAGAGTTCAGCGGCCAGAGCGGACTGCAATTCCTTGAGGCCTCCGGCGGTGCCGGCCGACACCAGGAGGACCTGCGGGCCGCTGCGCGCCTGCTGCACCGGACCCGGCGGCGCCTCTTCGACGACGACATGCGCATTGGTGCCACCGACACCGAACGAGCTGACCCCCGCCCGACGGACACCGTCGGCCTGCCAGGCGCCGTACTCGCTGCGCACGACGAACGGGCCCCGGTCCAGATGCAGTTCGGGGTTGGGGCTGACGAAGTGCAGCGTCGAGGGAATGGCCCGGTTCTTCAGGCACAGAATGGTCTTGATCAGTCCCGCGATGCCGGATGCCACTTCGAGGTGACCGATGTTCGACTTGACCGAGCCCAGAACGCACGGCCCCCGCCTTGCCGCCGCGGAAGCCCCGAACACCCTGCGCAACCCGTCGATTTCGATCGGGTCACCGAGCGGTGTCCCGGTCCCGTGCGTCTCGATGTAGCCGATCGTCGCGCAATCGACGTCTGCCACCGCGTGGGCCTCGGCGATGACGTCGGCCTGCGCGGCGGCACTGGGTGCGGCGAATCCCATCTTCATCGATCCGTCGTTGTTGACGGCTGACCCCCTGATGACGGCGTGAATGCGGTTCCCGTCGTCGAGGGCCGCCCGCAGCGGCTTGAGGACGACGATTCCGACGCCGCTGCCGAACACCGTGCCATCGGCGCGCACGTCGAACGGTCTGCAATGCCCGGCCGCCGACAGGATCGATCCCGGCTCGTGCCAGTAGCCGACGTGGTGCGGGATGCGAATCGACACCCCCCCGGCGAGGGCCATGTCGCATTCGTCGTTGAGCAGGCTCTGGCAGGCGAGGTGGACGGCGACCAGGGAGGACGAGCACGCCGTCTGAACGGCGATGCTCGGGCCCCGGAGGTTGAGCTGGTGCGACACCCGCGTCGTCAGGAAATCCTTTTCGTTCTGAAAGGAAAGGCCTATCAGGTCGATGTTCGCGCCCTGGCCCATGAGGGTGTCCAGATTGCGATGCGACAACAGGTTGTACCCAAGGTATCCGCTCGCGGAACTCGCTGCGTACACGCCGATCGAGCCGTCGAACCGGGCGGGGTCGCAGGACGCGTCCTCCAGCGCATGCCAGGCACATTGGAGGAACAACCGGTGCTGGGGATCGGTCGTGCGAGCAGTCTGCGGGGTGAAATCGAAGAAGTCGGCGTCGAACTCGTCGATGCCGTCCAGGATCGGCGCGCGCCGCACATACGCCGGATCGGCGAGAACCTCGGCGCCGACCCCGGCCGCGGTGAGCGCGTCGGCGGACAGCGTGGTGATCGACTCCTCGCCCCGGCGGAGATTGGCCCAGAACGCCGAGACCGAGTTCGCGCCGGGAAATCTGCCGGCCATCCCGACGACCGCGATCGCACTGGAGGGCGGGCCGGCGGGACGGCTGGGGGGACCGGAAGTGCTGTTCACGCGCGCTGACCTCGCTTTCGCCGCGGCGCGGCTTCGTGGAATCTCGTCTCGACGTCGCGCACGACTTCCGGCAGATGCCCGGCGAAGTAGAAGTGATCGCCGTCGAATACCCGCGCAGTGAACTCCGATGTGGTGTGTGCCGACCACGCCGACACGCTGTCGCATCGGGCCAGACCGTCGTCGGCCCCCGCGAATGCATGGATGGGGCAGGACAGCGCCGCTCCCGGCGCACAGGAGTAGCCGGCGATGGCGTCGTAATAGCCACGCAATGCGGGCAGAGCCATGCCGACAAGTTCCCTGTCGGACAGTATCTCCGGGTCAGCGCCACTCAACTCGACGAGGAACGCCGCGAATTCCTCGTCGGAGAGGTCACTGACGTACTCGTCTCTCATCCGGCCCGGCGCGCCGCAGGCGGAGACGAAGAGGGCGCTGATGGGATCTCCCTGCGATTCGAACCGGCGGGCCACCTCGAATGCCACGAGCGCGCCCATGCTGTGGCCGAAGAATGCGGTGGGGCCCTCGGCGGCGGGCGCCGACGCCAGCATCCGGTAAATGTTGTCCGCGAACGCCTCAATGCTCGGTACAGCGGTGTCCCCCCGCCCGCGCTGGGTGTCGGGATATTGGACCGCGACCCTTCTGATACCGGTGGAGAACGCCTTCGAGAACGGGACGTAGAAGCTCGCCGCCCCGCCGGCGTGCGGGAAGATGTACAACGTGGGCACGTCGGTCCCGCTGGTCACGGAGTGTCGCCCGCGGGGTGGTCCAACGGGATCTCCAGGGCGGAGATCACCGCGGCAAGCGCATCGTATTGCCCTGCCAGCAGACAGAATTCGATCAGTTGGCGCGGGGACAGATGGCGGGACAGCGCCTCCCAGGTATCGCGGGTGACGGTCCGCTTCATGACGAACTCGTCGGTGGCGTTCAGCAGCGCCCGGCTACGCGGCGAGAGCCCTTCGGCGTCCGGCCAGGCGAAGATCTTCTGCTGGACGTCGGGGGGAACTCCACGGCGGGCGGCGAACCTCCGATGTTGCTGAAGCTCGTATTCGCAGTCCCGCAGATGCGCCACCCGCAGGATCACCAGCTCGGTGTCGGGTCGGGGCAACTCGCCTGAATAGAGCACCGTGCCGTAGTAGAACCACGCGTGGAACAGCCGCTTGTGCTGACCGAGGGTGGTGAACAGGTTCATCCGCGGCGCGCGGATCGCCCGGGCCGCGATCCGGTTGATCACCGTGTTGACCGGCCCGAGCTGACGGAGGCCGCCGGCCGGGACGCGGCCTTGCGTCGTGTCCGGCTCACCGGGACCGCTTCGGCGGCTCATGCGCGCTGTCCCCCTCTGCGCCTCATCGCGGCCTCCCGACGCGCGGCGGCCAGCTGCTGGTCCCGATCCCGCACCCGGCCGGAATGCTGTGGCACATCGTGATCGGCGAGACCCAGCTGCCGGATCAGATCGGTCGTGATGTCCCGCAGCGACGCGCCCCCAAGCAGCAACGCCACCGGCGGCTCCACGCCGAAGTCCGCGCGTGCGGCGTTCCTGATTCGCACCGCCAGAAGCGAATCCATCCCGACCTCCACCAGCGGCCGGGTCGGGTCCAACGCGGCGGCCCCCGCGTAACCCATGATCGCGGCGGTTCGCGCCGACAACCGATCGGACACGGCGCGGTGCGCCTCATCGGTATCGAGGGCGCGCAGCGCGCCGGGACCGGCCCAGTCGCCGCCGTCGCCGGCCGAGCCGGATTCCTCGGCCACCCGCGTGAAGTAACCGAGCCCGCGAATCTCCGGGAACGCCGACAACGCGCGGTCGAGCCGCAGGCGCGCGACGCCGGTCCGGGTGCGGTCGGCGGCGAGCAGGGACGCGAGGGCCTCGATCCCTTCCGCGGGAGTGATCGGGTCGAGGACACCGTCAGCCCGCGAGCGGGCCACGCCCACCTCCGACCACGGTCCCCAGTTGATCGCGGTCGCGGGCAGGCCGGTTGCCCGGCGCCAGGCCACCAGGGCATCCAGCCAGGCGCTTGCGCTGGCATAGGCAGCCTGTCCCGGAGAGCCGAGCAGCGAAGCCGCGGAGGAAAACCCGACCCACCAATCGAGCTTGCGAGTCAGGCTGGCCTCGTGCAATCGCCACGCCCCGGCAGCCTTGGGAGCCCACACACGTTCCAGGCTGTCCCTGGTCATCGCGACCACCGAACCGTCGTCGATCACCGCCGCCCCGTGCACCACGCCGCGCAGTTCGCGCGCGGTCTCCTCGGCGGCGGCCACCAGCCGTTCGGCGGTCGGCGGTTCGGCGATGTCGCCGGTGACGACGGCGATCTCGGCCCCGCCCGCCAGTTCGGCGAGGACCTTACGCTGATCCGCCGAGGGTTCGCTGCGGCCGTTGAGCACGATTCGGCCCGCGCCGCTGTCGACGAGCCATCGGGTGACGGCCAGGCCGAGTCCGCCCAGACCACCGGTGACGATGTACGCGGCTCCGTCATGCACCACCGGGCTTCGTGACGGCGTGCCGGGGTCGGCACGGGACAGCCGTTCGGCGTATCTGACCCCCGAACGCCAGGCGATCACGTCGTCGGAATCCGATGAGCCCAACTCCGCGGTCAGCGCCGCGAGCGCTTCCGGGCCGTCATCCAGGTCGACCAGCGTGGCGCGCAACTCAGGATGCTCATAGGCCATGACGCGGATCAGGCCCTTGAGGGCACCGGCCGCGGGGTCCCCCGGCTCGCGGTCATCGACGACCAGCCCCTTGCGGGTCACCAGCCAAAGGCGCGGATAACGCCCGTGCCAGCCCACGGTGACGGCCCGGACGGTCGAGGCGACCGACCAGACCAGGTCTGCGGCCCGGCCGGCCGCGTCGCTTCGGCCGGCCGGGCCGCCTCCGGGGAAGATGACGACGCCCGCAGGCGGACGCTCGGCATCGGCTCCGGTGTCCGCGAAGGCCGCACGCACCGCGGACTCGTCGGCGAGGCCGGCGGTCAGCACCCTGCGCGCCGGCGAGCGCCACCCGCACACGAACGGGTCCGCGATCATGGTGGCGTCCGGCTCGCCGGCCAGGACGAGCCAGCTTCCGGGCGACTCGGGCGGTCCGGCGCCGTCGGCCGCCAACGCGCTCGGCACCCAGGTGGTGTCGAAGACCATCCGCGCCAGCGGCACCGGTAACGACCGGACTTCGACCCTCCGCACGTAGATGCCGGTGATCTCGACGGTCGGGCGTCCCGCCTGATCGGTCAGCACCACGGCGCCGAGCTTGCCCGCGCCGGCGTCGTCGAGGTCGACCACCTCGGCATGGCAGCGGGCGTGCCGACCGACCGGACCGAACACCCGGATCGCCTCGAAGGAGACCGGGAGGTAGCCGACGTCGGCGGCTTGTGCCACGGCGCGGTCCGGCATCGCTGCCGCCAGGCTCTGCAGCGCCGCGTCGAGAACGACGGGATGGATCCGGAAGTCCGGGTACCGGGGTGCCTCGCGGGGAACGGTGATGTCGGTGTCCGAGGAACCGTCGGACCGCCGGACGATCCGGGTCAATGCCGCGAACGCCGGCCCGTGGTGCTGACCGGTCCTGCGCAAGGCGGCGTAGAAGTCGGCCGGGGACACCTCGGTGCCTTCGACGACGGTGTCGCTGCGGCCCGGCGAACCGTCGCCGTGCGACAGCTCGACTCTGGCGACAGCCTGCCGACGCCAACCGCCACTGCCCGGGCGCGAGAAGACTTCAACGCGGGCCGCACCGTCGGCCAGCGGAGTGAGCTGCGTCGTGATCCTCGTGTGGCGTTCCAGGGGTAGCATCCGCTCCACCTCGAGCCGCGTCACTGCCACGGCGCGACCCGGCACGCCCAGGGCTTCGCTGCCGGCCGCCCCGACGATTTCGGCGAAGGCCGCGGCCGGCAGGACGGGTTGGCCGCCCACCATGTGGTCGGCGAGCCAGGGACACACGTCGGTGCCGACGTCGGCCTGCCAGACGTGGTCGCCGCCGGAGGGCAGTTCCGTGTGCGCCCCGAGCAGCGGATGGGCACTGCCCGATTCCGACACGCCCGATCGATCGGCGACCCAGTAGCGCGTGTGCCGCCAGGGCGCGGACGGGACGTCGGCGAGGCGACGTCCGGCGATGCCGGGCGGCTCGGCTCCGGCGGCGGCGAGCTGGGTGTGGAAGACCAGAGTCTGGTCCTGGTCCCGGTTCATCGTCGAGATCACCAGGGCGTTGTCCAGGTTCTCGGCGACGGCCGCGGTGAGCAGCGGGTGCGGGCTGATCTCGATGAAGGTGCCGCAGCCGGCGGTGGTGACGGCGTCGCCGAACCGGACCGGCTTGCGCAGGTTGGCCACCCAGTGCCGGGCGTCGAACGGTGTTGTGGCGTCGGCACCGTCGACGGTGGTGATGATCGGGATGGCGGGGGAGGACGGGGCCAGACCGGCGAGCGCCGCCTGCAGCTCCGGCAGTATTGGGTCGACGATCCGGTGGTGCGACGCGACGTCGACGTCGATGCGGCGGGCCAGCCGGTTCCCGGCGACCACCTGCGCGATGAGGGCGTCGATCCGGTCGGGTGGTCCGGCGATCACGGTCTGGCGGGGCGAGGCGTAGACGGCGACGGTCACCTGGGGGTGATCGGCGATGAGCGCCCGGGCGGCGTCGGGGCCGAGTTCCAGCAGCGCCATGGCGCCCTGGCCGCACAGTCGCGACAGCAGCCGGGACCGCGTCGCGATCACGTGCAGGCCTTCGGCGGCCGTGAGGGCCCCCGCGACGACGGCGGCGGTGACTTCGCCCATCGAATGCCCGATCACCGCGTCGGGTTCCATGCCGTAGGAACGCCACAACGCCGTCAGTGCCAGTTGGATACCGACCAGGACGGGCTGGATCCGGTCGATCCCGGTTACCGTCTCGCCGCCGGCGAGCACGTCGCGCAGCGAGAACCCGGTCTGGTCGAGGAAAATTGGTTCCAGCTCGGCGACCGCGGCGGCGAACGCCGGCTCGTCTGCGAGGAGTTGGCGGCCCATCCCCGCCCACTGCGAGCCCTGACCGGAGTACACGAACACCCTTCCCGGCGAGCGCGGACCGTCGTGCGTGCCGACCACCCCCGCCGCGGGCCGGCCCGCCGCCAGCGCCCGCAGCCCGGCCACCGCCCGGGCATGATCGGCCGCACACACGAAGGCGCGCTTGTCGTACCGGCTCCGGTGGCGAGAAAGCGTGTGCGCGATGTCGGCGAGCGGCACCGCGGCCCCCGCCCCGGCCATCCACTCGGCCAAAGACGCGGCCGCCGAAGCCACTCGCTCGGGGGTCTTGCCCGACACCGGCAACGCCCACACCGCGGGCGGCCGGCCCCCGGCTGGCTCGGCGGCCTGTTCAGGGGCCTGTTCCAGGACGACGTGCGCATTGGTGCCGCTGAGGCCGAACGACGACACACCGGCTCGCCGCGGACGCCCGCCCGCCGGCCACGGCACGGGCCGGGTGGGAACGAACAACCGGGTCGAGGGGGCGTCGATCGCCGGGTTCCACCGCGAGAAGTGCAGATTCGGCGGAATGCGGCCGTGTCGCAGGACCAGCGTCGCCTTGATGAACCCGGCGATGCCCGCCGCCGCCTCCAGGTGACCCAGGTTGGTTTTCACCGCGCCCAGCGCACACGGCGCCTCACCCCGGCCGTACGTGGCCGCCAGCGCCTCGAACTCGATCGGGTCACCCAGCACCGTGCCGGTCCCATGGGCCTCGACAAAGTGCACGGTGTCCGCCGCGATGTCGCCGGCACGCAGCGCGTCGGTGATCACGTCGCGCTGGGCCCGCGCATTCGGCGCGGTCAGACCGTTGGAACGGCCATCGGAGTTGACGGCCGAACCCCGCACCACCGCCAGCACCCGGTCCCCGTCACGCTCGGCGTCGGCCAGCCGCTTGAGCACCACCACCCCGGCACCCTCGCCGCGCACGAACCCGTCCGCTCCGGCGTCGAAGGTCCGGCACCGCCCCCGCGGCGACAGGGCCGACCATTTCGCCAGGGCGATGCCGGTGTAGGGCGACAGCGCGAGCTGGACTCCGCCGGCCAGCGCCAGGTCGCTCTCCCGCAACCGTAGACTCTGACAGGCCAGGTGCACCGCCACCAGCGACGACGAACACGCCGTGTCCACCG
>CAZEHT010000043.1:0-28199 GCA_964511995.1 uncultured Mycobacterium sp. | reverse complement strand
GTGGCCCTGTCGTCGGCTTCGGCACGCAGCCTCAACCGCTCCCGGTGGCATCTGGCCGCCGCATCGCTCGTCGCGGCGGCCACCTCGGCTTCGGCGCGGGCTGTGTATAACTGACCGGCTAGCTCCTCGACCCGAGCCGCTGCGCTCCTGGCGGCGTCGCGCCGGGCGGTGACCGCAGCGGCAGCGCCATCGAGTTCGGCGAGTTCACGAGTCAGGGCATCATGACGACGCACCCTTTCGTCCACTTCGGCCACGAGCGCCTCGCAGTGCGTCATCTCCGCTTCGGCGGCGTTGAGCGCGACGGTCGCCGCCGCCCATTCCCCGGAGGCCCGGCCCGTCGCGGTGAAGTAACGCCCGTATTCGGCCTCGATCCTGTCGATCAGCAACGGCTCGGCAACCCCGGATGCGGACTGGCGTGCTGCATCTCCGGCGGCGACATCGAGAGCCCGCGACAGCGCATCGCACTCCGAGAGGTCGACCGCTGAGGTAGCTCCGGCCTGCAGCACGCGCTGGGCCCGCCACAGGCCGGTGTCGACCGTTTCGGCGAACATCGCCGAAACCCGCTCGTGGGCCTCATCTCCGGTGATCTGCTCGCGGTGCGGCGCGAGGACAGTCAGCTCCGTCTCGCACTGCCTGTGGAAGCGCTTGCGGTAGACGAATCGGTACGGGCCGGTGCTGATCTCGGCGACGACTTCCGACCCGACGTCGGCGTGGGTCGGCTTGACCTGCTTGACATTCCTGCGCGCAGAGCGGTCCTTGGCCTCCAGCAGTAGGTCCAGGGCCTCGATCATCGAGGTCTTGCCCACCTCGTTGGGCCCGCTGATAACCGTCACCCCGATCTCGGGAAACTCGATGTCGCGGTGGACGATTCCCCGATAGTTGGTCAGGGTCAACCGGTGCAGCCTCATGCCACCGCACTCCCGGGGGTCGCCAAGCGCAACAGCAGCGATAGCGCGGCCTGAGCGGTTTGCGCGGTGGAGTCGTCGCCACAACGTGCAGTGTCGACCAATTCCGCCACCGCCGACGCAGCGAACCCACCCACGCCGAGATCGGTGAACTCACCATCTGCCGGCGCCACCGCGAGATCGCAGTGGCTTTCCCACAATCCGATCCCGGCGAATAACCGGGAGTACTTGTCCAAACAGGCGTCCAGCAACCCGCGGTCGGTCACGGAAAGAGTCCCGGTCAATGCAAGCCGCACAACGGTGCGGTCCTTGTCTGCTAGCAAGTCGAGGTTCATGTCGAGATCGGCGATGTCCCGGCGGTTGTCGACCTGGCGATTCAGCGTCGTGAAACGCCATCGACCCACCCGGCGCGGCACCACGCTCACCCGCCCGCCCTCGACGTCGACCACCAGCACATGGCCCGGGTCGGATTCGACGTCGTCGAAGTTGGTCACCTCTGGCGAACCCGAATACCACACGCGTCCGCAGTCACCCACCGCGGTGCGGGAATGCTTGTCCCCCAGAGCCGCATAGTGCAAAGCGCCGCGGTCGAGTGCCGCACGCACGACGTCCAACCGCACCAGCGACGGCCGGGCCGGATCGGGGTCGAGGATGTCCACTCCGCCGTGGGCGACCAGGATCCGGGTGACGCCGTCGGCAGGCAGACCGGCCAGGACCTGCGCGGCCAGGTCGGTCGTGGGGCGCTTTGACCGCCAGGGCGCGGCCACGAGTTCTACTCCGCGGCGAATTTCGTGGATTCCGGCCCGGTCGAGAACGCGGACATTGGCCGGACATTCGGCCACGAATAGTTCACTGGTGTACACCGACGACGCGTCGAGCGGGTCGTGGTTGCCGGGGAGCAAATAGACGGGGATGCCGACGGCCCGCATCGCCTCCAGCGATTGGCTGATGACCCGCGGCGCCAATTGGTTGTGCTCGAACACGTCACCGGCGACGACGACGAACTCGGCGCCGGACTCCGCGGCCACCGCTCGCAAACCCGCGACGGCATCGCGGCGGGAAGCCGCATATCGCGGGTGGGCGTCCCCCTGCACGAAGTGGCGCGTCATGCCGAGCTGCCAGTCAGCGGTGTGTATGAACCGCATTCGATCCCCCTGTCCCGTGGCTGTCGGCTCGTGGTGCAGGCGAGTTTAGGACCGGCCACCGACAACATCGGGGACGCGGGTCGGCATGTGGCCTAACGTGGGCGCAATGAGCAATAAACGACGCACCCTCGTCCTGCTGCGACACGCCAAGTCGGCCTATCCTTTCGGCGTCGCCGACCATGAGCGGCCACTGGCATCACGGGGCCAGCGCGAGGCCGGGCTGGCCGGTAAATGGCTACGCTCAGGCAACGTAGACCCGATCGAGGGGGTGCTGTGCTCAACGGCGACACGAACCCGGCAGACACTCATGGAAATGGGCATCGGCGCGCCGGTGCAGTACTCCGATCGGCTGTATTGCGCGACGCCGCCGGTAGTGATCGACGAGATCAACCAGGTCGCGGATGGGTTCACCGCGGACGTGCGCAGCCTGCTCGTCATCGCTCACGAGCCGGCCATGTCGCAGTTGACGCTGGCGCTGACCGGCGCGGAAGGCAGCAACGAGACCGCCGCGGCGAACGTTGCGACGAAGTTCCCCACGTCGGCGATCGCGGTGCTGCGATTCGACGGGCCATGGCAGAAACTCGCGCCCGGCGAGGCGGCGCTGCTGACTTTCCACGTGCCCCGCTGAGCCGAGGCAAGCCGGGAACGGCACGAACCGAGCTACGAACTCGTGGCGAGGGTCAGTTCCATCAGTTTGATCGCCTGTGCGCACGCATCGATGCCGGGCGCCTGGGGGTTGACCCACCAGCCCACCACCCCCGCGGCGTCGCTGGCGGTGCCGCACGCGCCGTTGGGGTCGCTGGTGCGCATCACGATCGACGGCACACCGGCGATGCTGCGGTTCTCGATCTGATAGTTAAGCGACTGGGCAACCTTCTTCTCGTTGTCGAGGCTGCCCAACTCGAACCAGAACCGGGTGATGTCGATCAGGCCGACGGGGTTGGCGGCCTGCCACCTGCAGACCGCGCCGACGAAGGTGCTCCGGATGTCGGCAGGATCTGCCCCGACGGTCTTGGCGATCACATCGGCGGTCAGCACGTCGCATTCCTTCAGCAGATTCGGATAGGTCCGCTGCGAGTCGTTGTTGCGCGGGACGGATCCCGTCCCCTCCTTCATCGCGGTCCCGTCCACCGACCGCGAGCAGCCGGCGACCAGGCTCAGCGCGGCCAACGAGACGGCCACGATACCGACCACGCGTTGACGGGGCACCGGTTTCCTCATTTCGCGTTCCTGATCGACTGGGCGGTCAGCTGCTTGGCCACGTCACACGGGGACGGGAACGGCTGAGAGGCGAAGCTCACCGACCACTCGATGAAGTCGTCGTCCATCTGGATACCGATCTCACAGAGATTGTCACCGAGCTGGGGATCGGTACCGATGGCGATGAACCCGTCATGACCCTCGATGGTGATGTCCTCGACGCTGGTGCGGGAGAGTTCTTCGGTCTTTCGTTCTCGCCCGATCGGACTCCCGCGAAACCAGGTGAAAGAGAACTGGGGTCCCACGATTCCGCCGTTGACGAGCCATTGGCACCCGATCGAATTCTTCGTGGTGTTCACCAGACCGGGGACCTGTGTGAGCTGCTGCACCGTCTGATCGCTGACCCCGCCGCACTCGGGAAACATCGGACCGTGTTTGGCGTCGACAACGGCAGTCGGCGCAGAAGGCGCGTCGAACGTCTGACCCGTCTCGTCACCCGAGCATCCGGCCACCACCGGCAAAATCGCCACGGACACCACGACAAACGCGTTGAGGTTACGGTTCACCGGTCTGCACACCCGTTGCTGCCCACAGCATGCACTGTAGCGGCACCCCGCGGCACCGACTACCGACACACCTATTGACCTGGCCTTTTGACGCGAGTCGGTGATATGCGACAGTAAGGCAATGCTCCTGGGGCTGCTGCGGCGGTTCGTGCGGCCGTACCGGCGGCTGGCCGCGGCTGTCGTGCTGTTCCAGTTCATCGGCTCGCTCGCGTCGCTGTACCTACCGACGATCAACGCGGCGATCATCGACGACGGGGTCGCCGCGGGCGACAGCGCGACGATCGTCCGGCTCGGCGGAGTGATGCTCGCGGTGACCGCGCTGCAGGTCGTCTGCGCGGTCGGCGCGGTCTATTTCGGATCCCGCACCGGCCTCGGCTTCGGCCGGGACCTTCGGTCGGCGATCTTCGACCACGTCACGACCTTTTCCGAGCACGAGACCTCGCGATTCGGAGCATCCACGCTGCTCACCCGCACCACCAACGACGTCACCCAGATTCAGACCCTCGTGCAGATGACGTTCACCGTGCTCGTCAGCGCGCCCATCATGTGTGTCGGCGGTGTCATCATGGCACTGCACCAGGACGCCGGGCTCTCGTGGCTGCTGTTGGTCAGCGTGCCGGCGCTGGCGATGGCCAACGGGTGGATCATCGCGCACATGCTGCCGATCTTCCGGAACGTGCAGCGGCTGATCGACAGCATCAATCGGGTGCTGTCCGAACAGCTCTCGGGCATCCGGGTCATCCGGGCATTCGCCAGGGAGCCGCTGGAGCGAGACCGGTTCCTGGCGCCCAACTCGGCATTGGCGCAGGCGACGCTGGAGGCGGGCCGGTGGCAGGCGCTGATGGTTCCGGTCAGCACGCTGACCATGAACCTCTCGTCGGTGGCGCTGATCTGGTTCGGCGGGCTTCGCATCGACGCCGGCGAGATGCAGGTCGGATCGCTGATCGCGTTCCTCTCCTATTTCATGCAAATCCTGGTGGCCGTGCTGGTGGCGACGGTCTTCCTGGTGATGCTCCCGCGGGCGGCTGCCTGCGCCGAAAGGATCACCGAGGTGCTGGCGACCACGCCCGCGATCGCCAACCCCGATGACCCTGTCGAACTCGCAGGACCGACCACAGGGGCGATCGAACTGGACGCAGTGACATTGGTTTACCCGGGCGCCGACCGGGCCGTGCTGGAGGACGTTTCGTTCGTCGCTCTGCCGGGCACCACGACCGCCATCGTCGGCGGTACCGGATCGGGCAAATCGACCCTGGTTTCGCTGATCTGCCGGCTCTTCGACGTCACGTCGGGATCGGTGCGCGTCGACGGCATCGACGTTCGCGCCTACCGCACCGAGCGGCTGTGGTCGGCCGTCGGGCTGGTGCCGCAGCGTGGATATCTCTTCTCCGGAACGGTAGCCGACAATCTGCGCTACGGCGCGGCCTCCGGACAGATGGTCACCGACGACGAGATGTGGCGGGCACTGCGCGTGGCGTGTGCCGACGGATTCGTCGGCACACACGTCGACGGCCTGCAGATGACAATCGCCCAGGGCGGGGCGAACCTCTCCGGCGGCCAGCGCCAGCGCCTGGCGATCGCACGGGCCGTGATCCGCGCACCGGCTGTCTACCTTTTCGACGATGCGCTGTCGGCGCTCGACGTCCACACCGACGCCCGGGTCCGCGAAAACCTGCGTGACGTAGCCGCCGAATCGACGGTGATCATTGTGGCACAACGGATTTCCACAGTGATCGATGCCGACCAGGTGATCGTGCTCGACGGCGGACGGGTAGTGGGTGCCGGCACACACGAAACCCTGCTCGTCGACTGCCCCACCTACGCGGAGTTCGCCGACTCCCAGTCGGTCGGTGTGCATGCCGGAGATCAGTCATGACCGCGGCGATAGGCGCCGCCCTGGCCGCACACCGGGCGCCCCTGCCCAGCTCGCGCGACTTCACCGCGACCGGGGCACGCCTGCTCCGCCGGCTGGCGCCGCAGCGTGGGCTGACTGCGGCGGTCATCGCATTGTCCATGTGCGGGATCGCGATCGGCGTCATCGGCCCGCGCATCCTGGGCCATGCCACCGACTTGCTGTTCAACGGTGTCCTCGGCCGTGGACTGCCCGCCGGGCTCACCAGGGAGCAGGCGATCGCCGCGGCACGCGAACGGGGTGACAGCGCGTTCGCCGACCTGTTGTCGGGCACCGGCGTCGTGCCCGGCCGCGGGGTGGACTTCGGCGCGGTGGGCCGCACCCTGCTGCTGGCGCTGACGTTGTACCTTGTTGCCGCCCTGATAGTTTGGATTCAGGCGCGGATACTCAACGTCGTCGTGCAGCGAACCATGGTGGCGCTTCGGCGCGATGTCGAGGAGAAGATCCACCGGCTTCCGCTCTCGCACTTCGACGGCCGGCAGCGCGGAGAGTTGATGAGCCGGGTCACCAACGACGTCGACAACGTTGGGGCGTCGGTGTCCATGACCATCAGCCAAGTGCTGACCGCGGTACTGACGGTGGTGGCGGTGCTGGCTATGATGCTCACCATTTCTGTGCGACTCACGCTGATCGCCGTGCTGACAGTGCCGTTGTCGCTGTGGGTCACCCGGGCGATAGCGCGCCGTTCCCGGAAGATGTTCGTCGCGCAGTGGCGCAACACCGGAAGGCTCAACGCTCACATCGAGGAGACCTACAGCGGGTTCACCGTGGTGCGCACGTTCGGCCACAGCGCCGCGGCCCGGGAACAGTTCCACGCCTTCAACGACGACGTGTACCGCGCCGGCTTCGGCGCGCAGATCCTCTCCGGATTGGTCTCTCCCGCAACGGTGTTCATCGGCAATCTCAGCTATGTCGGGGTCGCCGTCGTGGGCGGCCTGCAGGTGGCCACCGGCCAGATCTCCCTGGGCTCCATCCAGGCGTTCATCCAGTACGTGCGCCAGTTCAACCAGCCGCTGACCCAGGTCGCCGGGATGTACAACACGCTGCAGTCCGCGATGGCAAGCGCAGAGCGCGTCTTCGAATTCCTCGACGAGCCCGAGGAATCGGCGGGCGGCGCCGGTGAGTTGCCGGCGTCGACCGCACCGCCGCGGGTGGAATTCCGCGACGTGAGTTTCGGCTACCGGGAGGGGAGCCGGGTGATCCGGGACGTGTCGCTGGTTGCCGAACCGGGCACGACGGTGGCGATCGTCGGCCCGACCGGTGCCGGCAAAACCACGCTGGTGAACCTGCTGATGCGGTTCTACGAGATCGATTCGGGGCAGATCCTGATCGACGGCGTCGACACTGCCACCGTCAGCCGGCAGTCGCTGCGGTCGCAGATCGGCATGGTCCTGCAGGACACTTGGCTCTTCGGCGGGACGATTGCCCAGAACATCGCCTACGGACGGCCCGGTGCCAGCGAGGCCGAGATCGTTGCCGCGGCCCGGTCGGCGCACGTCGACCGGTTCGTACGGACGCTGCCCGACGGCTACGACACCGTGGTCGGTGACGGCGGGGGCACCGTCAGCGCCGGCGAGAAGCAGCTGATAACCATCGCACGGGCGATCATCGCCGCGCCACGGCTGCTCGTCCTCGACGAGGCCACCAGCTCGGTGGACAGCCGAACCGAGCTGGTGATCGCCCGGGCGATGGCCGAACTGCGCAGGGATCGGACGAGCTTCATCATCGCGCACCGTCTTTCCACCATCCGAAGCGCCGACCTGATCTTGGTGATGGACGACGGCCGGATCGTCGAACGAGGCACGCACGCCGAGCTGCTGGCCCGCCGGGGCGCCTACTGGGCGATGGTCAACCGCTGAAACGGATTCAGCGGTCCGTCCCCGGCCCCTGCGCGCGCAGTTGATCGACCTCGGCCATCGCGTCGCGCAGCTTGGCGAGCCACTCCTGCGCGTGCTCGCCCACCAGTTTCACCGACCACGCCAGCGCGTCGGACCGCGATCGCGCCACTCCGGCGTCGACCAGGGTGTCGAGGACCTGACGCTCGGGCTGGCGCAGGCGCGTCATCACGGGCAGGGCGAGATGGGTGAACATCACCCGAGTCGAATCGTCTCCGGTTCCGGCGTCGACGCCCCAGGACACCTTGCGTCCGAACCGGTTCTCGGCCTCGTCGGCGATGCGCATCCGCTCCGGACGTGTCTCTTCGCGGAATAGCGCGATCCGGCCCGCGATGCGCGCCTTCGTGTTCTCGCCGTCGGCCATCGGGAGCCGACCGATGACGGTTATCTCCTCACGGTCCACTACGACGTGGGGATCGCCGTCGAACCAGGCATCGGGAAGACGTCCCCCGAACCAATCGGCGGCCTCGGAGGGATCATCGTGACGCCGCCCGGATGAATTACTTGTTTTCATGCTTACATGATTACCGCGCCGTACGAGTAGGTCCACGCGGGTTCGCCGCCGGCGAACAACCGCGGTCAGCGCATGCGAACCACCACGTATCCGCCGCCGAGAACCAGGGCGATCAGCAGCAGGAAACCCCAACCGCCCCCGGCCAACCACCACACCAGTGCCACCGCGAGGATCGCCGGAGACACGACGAACAACGCCATTCCCGGATGCTGCTTGACGACCTCCAGAGCGCTCTTCGCCCGGTTTCGGTCTATTTCGTCGCCTGCCATGCATTCAGGATGCCAGCACGTGAGGCTCTGCGAGCGCGTTCACGCGCTGCGACCGTCCGTGGCGGACCGGCGAACCCGAAACAGCCTCACCTCGTCGGCGATGTGCTTGAGACGCCGTCGGCCGGCGTTGCACTTGCGGTCAGCTGAGGGACGGCCGCCGGGAGGCCCATGGGCGATCGGCCTCGATTTCGGCCGACAGCGACAACAACGTCGCTTCGTCATACGGCCGGCCCACCAACTGAATCGACAACGGCAGGCCCGCCCGGTCCATGCCCCAGGGCAACACCGCGGCGGGCTGACCCGTCGCGTTGAACATCCCGAAATAGGGAACTCGGGCCGCGACCAACGCCAACGTCGTGACCGCACCGAGCCGTCGGTATGCTCCGATCTTCGGCGGCCCGGTGGCGTTGGCAGGGGTGATCACCACATCGAAGTCGTCGAAGACCGCCTGCAGCCGCGATGCGATGTCATGTTCGGCCGCACGGATTTTTGCAATCCGGGAGTCGGACACCAGCTGGCCGAGACGCGCCATTCCACGGGTTCGGGAGTCCAGCCGCTCCTGATGCGGCAGCACCCGCACCGATTCGTAGATACCGCGCAGGTATCTCGGCAGTACATGTCCGAACACCACATTCGACGGATAGTCGAATTCTCGTACCTCGACGTGGTGGCCGAGTTCGCGCAGCAACGCGCCGGCCTGGTACACAGCAGCCCGGTGCTCGGCATCGCGGTAAGCGGTCAGCAGCGGGGGAACCTTGGTGCTCAAGGCGATTCGCAAGCGGTTCGGCGGCCGCGACGCGGCACGAACGAAGCCGCCCTCGGGGCCCGGCACCGACTTGGCACATGTCACATCCAGAAACAGCGCCGCGTCCTCGACGGTGTGGGTGATCGGACCGTAGACCGACAGGCCGCACCACACGTCGGCACGGGGCGCCAACGGGATCCGGTCGCGCTGTGGCTTGATGCCGAACAATCCGCACCACGTCGCCGGAATCCTGATGGAGCCCATCCCGTCGGAACCGAGCGCCATCGGCGCCAGGCCCGCGGCCACCGCCGCCGCGCTGCCGCCGCTGCTGCCGCCGGGCGTGCGCGAGATGTCCCACGGGTTGTGGGTGGCCCCGAAGGAAAGGGATTCGGTGAACGGCCAGATCATCATCTCCGGCACCGCCGTCTTGCCGAGGATCACCGCGCCCGCATCGCGAAGCGCCCGGACGACTTCGGAGTCGGCCTCCGGTGCGGGCCCGTGGGCAGTCGAACCGTACGTGGTGATCTCGCCGGCCACGTCTACGTCGTCCTTGATCGCGACGGGAACACCGAGCAGCGGCAGTCGCTCCCCGGCTTCCAGACGCCGCTGCGCCTCGGCCGCGGCGGTGCGGGCAGCATCGGCGAAAACCACTCGATAGGAACGCAATACGGGGTCGATGCGTTTGATGCGTTCGAGGTAGAGCTCGGTGAGCGCGGGCGCGGTCACCGAGCCCGCTGCCAAGAGCCGACCCTGCTCGGCCGCGCCCGCGAAAACCAAATCGATGGAATCCACCGCCGCAGCGTAGCGGTCGGCTGGATAGGGTTGCCGAATGTCTTGTGTGTTCTGCGCCATCGTGGACGGCTCGGCACCGGCGATCACGATCTACGAGGACGACGACTACCTTGCGATCCTCGACATCCGTCCGATCGTGCGCGGCCACACCCTGGTGATGCCGAAGCGGCACAGCGTCGACCTGACGGATACCCCGGCGTCGACCGTGGCCGGCATGGTGACCCTGGGGCAGCGCATCGCCAAGGCGGCCCGCGTGTCAGAACTGCACGCCAACGGCAGCAACGTCGCCATCAACGACGGCAAGGCCGCGTTCCAGAACGTGTTCCACATCCACCTGCACGTCGCACCGCGCCAAACCGGCGACAAGCTGACCTTGGCCAAGGGTCTGCTCGTGCGCCGCGACCCCGACCGCGGGGCCACTGGACGAATCCTTCGAGACGCACTGACGAAACTGGAAGACTGGACTCCATGAGCAAGCCAGCCTGGGAGCGCTATCTCGGCACGCCGTTGTTGCGACTGCACGACGTCGTCTACAGACGAACCAACGGAATGATCGGGCACCGCCTGCCAGGCGCGCCACCCGCACTGCTGTTGCACACCGTCGGCGCCAAGACCGGGCAGGCGCGCACTACCAGCCTCACCTACGCCACCGACGGCGGCGACTACCTCGTCGTCGCATCCAAGGGCGGCGATCCGAAGGCTCCTGGCTGGTATTTCAACCTCAAGAAGCGGCCGAACGTCGTGATCAACCTCGGTAGGCGGCGCGTCGCGGCAAGTGCTCGCATCGTCACTCCCGACGACCCCGACTACCCGCGGCTGTGGGACATCGTCAACCGAAACGCCATGAACGTGTACCGCGGTTATCAGAAGCGGACGTCGCGGCCGATCCCGGTCGTCGTGCTCACGCCCACGCGATTTCAGGAGTCTCAGCCGCGCTGAGCGCGGGCGAGACGCCACGAATCCCTCAGCACGGCGTCGAGCATCTCCGGTGTGAGCCGCCCGGTGAACATGTTCTGCTGGCTGGGGTGATAGCAGCCCACCAACTGCACTCCGCCCGGCATTCGGGCCAGCGCGCCGTGGCCGAACTTCGGCTTGACGACTCCCGGGGCCAATAGCCCCAGCGCCACCTGCCAGGCGAACACACCCAGCGCGACGACCACACGCACATGCGGTGCGATCAGAGACCACTCCGCCCCCAGCCACGGCGAGCAGGTTGCCCGCTCGGCGGGCAGCGGGCTGTTCCCCGGAGGCGCGCAACGCACCGCAGCCGATATGCGAATCCCATTGGCCCGCAAACCGTCCGCGGCATCGACGCTCTCGGGCTGAGTCACCAGGCCGGCCCGGTACAGCGCGGCGAACAACTGGTCGCCGGCGCGGTCACCGGTGAAGACGCGCCCGGTGCGGTTGGCACCGTTGGCGGCGGGCGCCAGCCCCAGAACGAACAGGCGCGGCCGCGCCGAACCCCATCCCGGCACCGGCCGCCCCCAGTACGGCTGCTCGGCGAACGCGCGCCGTTTGCGCTGCGCCGCCTCCTCCCGCCAGGACACCAGCCTGGGACAGGCCCGGCACACGCTGACGCGGGCATCCAGCTCGCTCAGGCTCCCGCTTGCCGCTGCCAGCTCGCCGACAGCGGACGCGTCGACGGCGACGGGCGTCGTCTGCGTCGCCGGGTCCCCCGGCCACCCGCTGCCCGGCGGGACGGGCGAGGGGAACGGTCGCCCGGTGCGGGGATGGAAAAGCACATGACCATCGTGCCCGCACGCTGTTAAATTTCCACCGCCATGGCCGTTTCCCAGCGCACCCCGCTGATACTGATCCTGTTCGCGGCGCTGATGGCCGGGGCGGGCAACGGCATTTCAATCGTCGCGTTCCCCTGGCTGGCACTTCAGCGCGAGAGTTCGGCGGTCGACGCCTCCGTGGTTGCCGTAGCGGGCACGCTGCCCCTGCTGGTCGCGACGCTGATCGCCGGAACCGCGGTCGATTACATCGGCCGCAAGCGGGTGTCGATGATCTCCGACGGCTTCTCCGCGGTTACCGTTGCCCTGGTTCCGATTCTTGCGCTTTCGCTTGGCGACGGCGCGGTAAACGTCGCGACGCTGGCCGCCCTGGCGGCCGCCGGGTCTTTCTTCGACCCGGCCGGCATGACCGCCCGCGAAACGATGCTGCCCGAGGCGGCCGGCCGTGCCGGCTGGACACTGGACCGCGCCAACAGTGTCTACGAGGCGGTCTTCAATCTCGCCTACATCGTGGGGCCGGGGATCGGCGGCCTGCTCATCGCGACACTGGGCGGGGTGAACACCATGTGGGTGACGACGGCTTCGTTCTGTCTGTCGCTCCTGGCGATCGCGGCGCTGCGCCTGGAGGGCTCTGGGCGGCCCGATCGCAGCCGGCTGCCCAAGGGGGTGTGGTCGGGCATTTCCGAGGGCATCGCGTTCGTATGGCGCAACAAGGTGCTGCGCACGCTGGCTTTCGTTGACCTGACGATCACCGGCCTGTACATGCCGATGGAATCGGTGCTGTTCCCCAAGTACTTCACCGATCGAAACGAGCCTGCTCAGCTGGGCTGGGTGCTGATGGCGCTGTCGATCGGGGGGTTGATCGGTGCGCTCGGCTACGCCGTACTGAGCAAGCACATGAAGAAGCGGATCACCATGCTGGTCGCGGTGCTGACCCTAGGCGTGGCGATGACCGTGATCGCCTTCCTGCCGCCGCTGCCGTTGATCCTGGCGCTGTGCATGATCGTCGGCCTGGTCTACGGCCCGATCGCCCCGATCTACAACTACGTGATGCAGACCCGCGCTCCACCGCACCTGCGCGGCCGGGTGGTCGGGGTGATGGGCTCACTGGCCTACGCCGCCGGTCCTCTCGGACTGATCGTGGCGGGACCGCTGGCCGACGCCTCCGGGTTGCACACCACATTCCTGGCGCTGTCACTGCCGATGCTGGCGATCGGGCTCGTCGCGGTGTTCCTGCCCTCCCTGCGCGAACTGGACCGCACGCCCGACCATGTCGCATGACGCGTAATCCGGCCCGAATCGATGGCGAGCGGTTGACCGTTGCGCGGATGGCCCGATCCGTAGGATCGGGCCATGGCCTCGTCGGCGATAGACAGCCTGATCGCTGCGATGTCCGAGGGGACGGTCGTCACCGACCCCGACATCCTGCAGTCCTACCGTCAGGATCGGGCGGCCGACCCGGCAGCAGGTACGCCCCTGGCGGTGGTCCGGCCACGACGTACCGAGGACGTGCAGACGGTCTTGCGGTGGGCCACCGCCAATCGCGTCGCCGTTGTGCCGCGCGGTATGGGGACCGGGCTTTCGGGTGGTGCCACCGCTGTGGACGGCGGGATCGTGCTGTCCACCGAGAGGATGCGCGACATCGTCGTCGACCCGGCGACCCGTACCGTCGTCGCCCAGCCCGGCCTGCTCAACTCCGAGGTCAAGAAGGCTGCCGCGGAGCATGGGCTGTGGTACCCACCCGATCCGTCCTCGTTCGACATCTGCAGCGTTGGCGGCAACATCGCCACCAATGCCGGCGGCCTGTGCTGTGTGAAGTACGGCGTCACGACCGACTACGTGCTCGGCCTGCAGGTGGTGCTTGCCGACGGCACCGCGGTCCGCCTGGGCGGCCCGCGCCTCAAGGACGTGGCGGGACTGAGTCTGACGAAACTGTTCGTGGGCAGCGAAGGGACCCTCGGGGTGATCACGGAGGTGACGCTGCGACTGCTACCGCCGCAGAACCCGCCCTGCACGGTAGTCGCGACGTTCCCGTCGGTGCGCGGTGCCACCGAAGCCGTCGTGGCCATCACCGCCAAGATCCGCCCGGCGATGCTCGAGTTCATGGACGCCGTGGCGATCAACGCGGTCGAGGACAAACTCAGGATGGGGCTCAACCGCAGTGCGGCCGCTATCATGGTCGCCGCCTCCGACGACCGCGGGCCGTCAGGGGCCGAAGACGCTGAGTTCATGGCCTCGGTGTTCACCGAATACGGCGCCGGCGAGGTGTTTGCGACATCCGACCCGGACGAGGGCGAGGCATTCGTCGCGGCCAGGCGGTTCGCCATCCCGGCCGTGGAGGACAAGGGATCGCTGATGCTCGAAGACGTCGGGGTGCCGCTGCCGGCGCTGGCCGATCTGGTCGCCGGCATCGAGGCGCTAGCGACCGAGACCGGATTGATGATCGCGGTGATCGCACATGCCGGCGACGGCAACACCCACCCGTTGATCGTCTACGACCCTGCTGACGCGGACATGACACGTCGCGCCGCGAAGGCGTTCGGCGACATCATGGACCTGGCCATATCCCTCGGCGGCACCATCACCGGTGAGCACGGCGTCGGGCGGCTCAAGAAGCCCTGGCTGGCCGATTACCTCGGACCGGAAGCCCTCGAATTGAACCGGCGGATAAAGGCGGCGCTGGATCCCGACGGCATTTTGAACCCGGGCGCCGTCCTCTGAACGTCGCGCCTGGCCACAGGACAACCAGAGAAGACCCGTCTTGACACAGCGGTGCTTCTCGTCGTACCAATAAGACGTGGCTGCAACCATGTCTCAATCCTCCCGACCGCGGTTCACACCGCCCAGCGGCGAATCTTGGGCGTCCCCCTGGCCCATGTACCGCACGCTGCGAGATCACGACCCCGTCCACCACGCGATCCCCGGCGACCAGCCGCAGCACGATTACTACGTGCTGTCTCGACACGCCGATATCTGGGCCGCTGCTCGCGACCACCAGACTTTCTCGTCCGCCCAGGGTCTCACCGTGCGTTACGGCGACATGGAACTCATCGGGCTGCGAGATAACCCTCCGATGGTGATGCAGGATCCGCCGACGCACACGGAATTCCGCAAGTTGGTGTCGCGGGGATTCACGCCACGTCAGGTCGAGGCCGTCGAACCGAAGGTCCGCCAGTTCGTCGTTGAACGCATCGAGAGGTTGCGCTCACGGGGCGGCGGGGACATCGTCGCCGAGTTGTTCAAGCCGCTGCCCTCCATGGTGGTCGCACACTACCTCGGCGTGCCCGAAGAAGACCGCAGCCAGTTCGACGGCTGGACCGATGCGATCGTCGCCGCCAACGCCAACGAGGACGGCATCGCCGGCGCCGTCGCGACGGCCAGCGACGCACTCGGCGCGATGATTGGCTACTTCACCGAGTTGATCGAACGGAGGCGCCGGGAACCCGAGGACGACACCGTTTCCCATCTGGTCGCCGCGGGCGTGGGCGCCGACGGCGACATTGCCGGCACGCTGTCGATCCTGGCGTTCACCTTCACGATGGTCACGGGCGGCAACGACACCACCACGGGAATGCTCGGGGCAGCAGTGCAACTGTTGCACGAACGGCCCGACCAGCGCCGCCTGCTGGCGAAGAACCCGGATCTCATTCCCGACTCCGTCGATGAATTCCTGCGCCTGACTTCGCCGGTGCAGGGGCTCGCCCGCACGGTCACCCGCGACGTCACCGTGAGCGGCGTCACGATTCCCGAGGGCAGGCGGGTCCTGCTGCTCTACGGCTCGGGCAATCGCGACGAACGGCAATACGGTTCCGACGCCGGCGAACTCGATGTCACCCGCCGGCCCCGCAACATTCTGACGTTCAGCCACGGCGCGCACCACTGCCTAGGCGCCGCCGCCGCCCGCATGCAGTCACGGGTGGCACTGACCGAATTGCTGGACCGCTGTCCGGATTTCGACGTCGAGGAGTCCGGAATCGTATGGGCGGGCGGCAATTACATCCGCCGGCCGCTGTCGGTTCCCTTCCGGCTGAACTGATGCCCGGCAACGATTGGCTGGCATCCAAGCGCGGCGAACTGGCAGCCGAACGCATCCTCGACGCCGCCGGCGAGCTGTTCGCCCGTCAGCCGGCAGCATCGGTGGGCATGAACGAAATCGCCGAGGCCGCAGGTTGTTCGCGTGCCACGCTGTATAGGTATTTCGAGAACCGGCAGGCGCTGCACACCGCATACGTCCACCGCGAGTCCTACGCACTGCACAGGCAGATGACCGAACGGCTGGCGGGCATCGACGACCCGCAAGAGCGCCTGGTGGCCGGCATGCTGGTGTCGCTGGATCTTGTGCGCAACAGTCCGGCGCTGCATTCATGGTTCGCCTTGGGAGAAGCGGAGCCCATCGGCGCCGAGTTCGCCGAGAACTCCAGCGTGATCAAGGCGATGAGCGCCGGTTTCGTGGTATCGCTGAGCCCGACGGACGATCTGGCCGGTATCGAACTCAAGGCGCGTTGGCTGGTGCGGATTCTGTTGTCGCTACTGGTTTTCCCGGGCCGTGACGCCGACGACGAACGCGCGATGATCGAGGCGTTCGTCGGGCCGGTGGTCGCCCGCACGGATCACGCCACCCAGTAGCCCTGAGCTTTGATCGACTTGCGCGGGATGCCGTATTGCTCGCGGAACACTTTCGAGACAGTGCGGGTCGTGCGGTTGTCACAGGCCACCCAGCCGAAGAAGTCAGCGGCGTCGAAGGCCCTCGAACTCACCGCCTCGATGAGCGCCTGGCCGCCGTTCTTGCGGTCAACCCAGGTAACCGGGACGTCGCGGGCAATGGGCAACTCACGATCGTCCTCGTAGCCGGCTTCGAGGAAGACGTGCGCCGGTTTGTCGCCGATGGCGTCGAGCAGTGAATTGACCGCCGGCAATGAGGCGGTATCTCCGACGATGACGTACCCCGCCGGGTCCGGGGTGGGCAGCGCGAAATTGCTGCCGAGCAGCGTCACCTCAAGGACGTCGCCCGCCGCCGCGTTGCGGGCCCACCGTGTCGCCCGTCCGTCGTGCAGGGCGAAGTCGATGTCGACCGTCCCGGCCTCGGCATCCGGGTTGACGAGGGTGTAGCCGCGCTGATGCGATTTGTCCCCCTCGGGAAACCAGCCGCGCACCCACATCGTCGGATGGATCGGCCGTTCTGCCAGCAGTGCGCCGGCACTGAAGTGCAACCGGAGGTAGTGCGGGCTGATGTCGGTTCGCCCGGTCATCGTCAGTGCGTAGTCCGCGCCCCGCCACAGTTTGACCAAAGCGCCCTGGAGTCCGCGGTTGTGTCTTTCCTCGTCGTGCACCACGCTGCATACCGCCCTTCTAACTTAGGGCAGCATAACCTATCTCGACGAGTGGTCGGCGGGTCGAACCCGGGTGAACTGGTGCAGCAGCCACGCCACGGGGATGGTCATCGCCATCGTCACGGCGAAGAGCAGCAATGCCGAGCCGGTATAGACGGGTGTGCGCAAGACCTCGACCATGGCGATCTCCATGACCACCAGATGGACGAGGAAGATCTCGTAAGAGATCTCGCCGAGCCAAACCATCGGCGGGGTGGCTAGCAGCCGCGTGTACCAGCCCCTGTCGCCGAGTGCGGCCGGCGCAACGACGAGTGCAGCGATCGCGGCGTAGAACACGGCCTTGACGATCGCTTGGGCCAGCCCGCTCGGCGAGGTCGTCGGCTCCCCCGCCACCGGCGTCGACGCGATGAAGTAGCTCACCACCGCCAGTGGCAACGCCACGAACGCGTAGCACCGAACGCGCTGCACCTGCAGGACGGCCAGCGCCATCCCAGCCAGAAACCACAGCAGGTAGGTCGGCAGCCAGAGCCGGGCACCATCGGGAAGCCAATCGGTGTTGTGCACCACGACCAGCCAGGCGGGCGTCACCAGCCCAATCGCGACGATGCCGGACAGCAGTACCCCGGGCCGCCAGCGGCGCCGGCACAACACCACGATGAGCAGATACGCCAGCCCGGGCAGCACCGCATAGAACGACACCTCGACCGCCAGGCTCCACATCTGCGTAAGCCCTTGGTGCAGATAGGAATAGCCGTAGTTGTCGGTGTAGAGCTGGGTCAGCGTGAGGTTGCGGGTCAATCCCGTCCAGCTGTGGCCGGGGTTCGGGCCGGCGGTCCGGAAGTGGTAGATCGCGAACGCACACAGCACCGTGACGATGTAGGCCGGCATGATGCGCCGGACCCGGTGCCATGAATACCGCCGCAGCGACGGTGCCGACCGCCCGGTGACGGCCGCCTTCACCCACGGGCGAAAGAGCAGGAATCCCGAAAGCACGAAGAAGATCGGTACGCCGATCTCCAGGCGCGAATAGACCAGACCCAGGTACCCATGGGTGTACTTGCCCGTCGTGTAGGCAGCGTGCGTGGCCACCACCAGGGTGGCCGCCAACGCGCGGACACCCGTCAGCGACGCCACACGGCCGGTCGCCGGAGTCCGCGGCGGCTGCACTCGCAGACGGTTGGCGTCCTGCGACAGTGTCATTGCGATTTGGTCACCACTGGTTGAGTCATTGCGATTTGGTTATTGCGATTTGGTCATTACGGCTTGCGCTGCTTCTTCTTGAACTGTCCCTTGGCGGGCTTGAACTGCTCCCCGCCGCGGGCTGCCGGGCCGCGGTCGAGCCTGAGATTGATCGGTATGCCCTGGATACGGGTCTTCTCGAGGGCTTTGACCGTCTCACGCGAAAGCTTCGGGGGCAGTTCCACCAACGAGAAGTCGTTCTTGATACTGATGTGGCCGAAGTCGCTTCGGTGCAGACCGCCCTCGTTGGCGATGGCCCCGACAATCGCTCCGGGCATCACCTTGTGCCGCTTGCCGACGTCGATGCGGTACGTCGCGAACGCGCCGTCGGTCCGCCGGATCGGCCTGTCCGCCGCGGCGGGCCGATCCGCCGCGTCCCTGGGCCGGTGCGGGGCTTCGGGTGCCATGAGGAATTCAGCCCCGTCACGGGTTTGCAGAGCCAGCGCCGCGGCGATATCGGCCATCGGTACGTCGTTGTCGCGCGCGTACTCCTCGATCATCACCCGGAACAGGTCGAAGCCCGGCGCTCCCAGTGCATCGCTGATCGAGTCGCGGAACTTGACGACGCGCTGAGCGTTAACATCGTCGACGCTGGGCAGCTCAGCCTCCACCAGCTTCGAGCGCGTTGCCCTCTCTATCGCCTTGAGCAGATGGCGTTCCCGCGGCGAGACGAAGAGCAACGCGCTGCCCGAACGTCCGGCACGGCCCGTCCTGCCGATGCGGTGCACGTAGGACTCGGTGTCGTGCGGGATGTCGTAGTTGAGGACGTGGCTGATCCGATCCACGTCGAGCCCGCGTGCCGCGACATCAGTGGCCACGAGGATGTCAACCGAGCCGTCCTTGAGCCCGGCAATGGTGCGCTCCCGCGCCGACTGAGGAATGTCGCCGTTGATGGCGGACGCGGAGAACCCGCGTGCACGCAGCCGTTCGGCGACCTCCTCGGTTGCCTGCTTGGTACGGACGAAGACGATCATCGACTCGAACGGCTCGACCTCCAGGATGCGGGTCAGCGCATCCATCTTTCGTGAACCGGCGACTTGGATGAAGCGCTGCGAGATGTTGTCCGCCGTAGCGGTCTTCGCCTCGACGGTGACCTCGACCGGATCGTGCAGGTACTTCGCGGTGATTTTCCGGATCGCCGGCGGCATGGTCGCCGAGAACAACGCGACCTGTTTGTACTCCGGGGTGTCGGCCAAGATCCGTTCGACATCCTCGGCGAAGCCCATCTGCAGCATCTCATCGGCCTCGTCGAGCACCAGGTAGTCCAAACGGGACAGATCGAGAGTCCCGCGATCCAGGTGGTCGATCACCCGGCCGGGCGTCCCCACCACGACGTGGGCGCCGCGCCGCAGTCCCGACAACTGCACCGCGTAGGAAGAACCTCCGTAGATCGGCAACACGGCGATCTGCGGCAACCGCGCGCCGTATCGGCTGAACGCCTCGGCGACCTGCAGCGCCAGCTCGCGCGTCGGCGCCAGCACCAGCGCCTGTGTTGCTCTGCTCGTCACGTCAATCTTCGAAAGAATCGGGATCGCGAACGCGGCCGTCTTACCGGTGCCTGTCTGGGCCAGCCCGACCACGTCGGAACCCGCCATCATCGGCGGGATGGTGGCCGCCTGGATTGCCGATGGCGTCTCATAGCCCACGTCGGCGATCGCCTGCAGCACTTGGGGGTGAATCTGCAGGTCAGAGAACGTTACGGCGGGAACCGACGGAGCGCCCGGTTCGTCCGCATCAGCGATGGTCATCGGGGTGAAGTCTAGTGGCCATCCGGCGCCGCCTGTCGGCTGCGCGGCACGGGAACGGGTAGCGTGACGCCAATGTGGCGACTGCGGACGTTGCGGGCATCCGTCGCGGTCCTGCTGCCGGCAGTCCTGGCGGGATGCGGATCGGGGGACTCCACAGTCGCCAAGACCCCGGAGCCGACCATCACCGCCACCGCTTCGGCGCCGCCGTCTCCCTCGCCCGCCCCCCCGGTCGCTTCCCCGCCTCCTAGCACCCCGGCGCCGCCCGACCCGTGTGCGGTAAACCTGGCCGCGCCGACCGTCGTCCGGGCCATCGCCGAACTGCCCAAGGACCCTCGCAGCGGGCAGGGCTGGAACACCGAACCGATCGCGGGTAACTACAACGAGTGCGCACAGTTGTCGGCCGTGATCGTCAAGGCCAACACGAACACCGCCAATCCCAACACCCGCGCCGTCATGTTCCACCGGGGCAAGTACATACCGACCGGCGTTCCCGAGACGTTCGGGTTCAACGGGATCGACACGTCGGCGAGCACCGGGGACACCGTCGCGCTGCAGTACTCGAGCGGGACCGGCCTGGACAGCACCGTGAGGTTCCACTGGAACGGCAACGGAGTGGAGTTGATCGGGAACACACCGGCCGGCTGAATGATCGCGAATCAGCGGCCCGGCCGCGAGCCGTAGCCGGAAAGCCGGTGCCTTTCGCTGACGGACGGCTAGCCTGAAACAGAGGTCGCGACGCAGGAGGCGCATATGGGATCGGATCCGGACAAGTCCATGCTGGCGGAATTGCCGTCCAGCGCTGACTATGAGGATCCCAACGCCGCCGCGCGGCTGCTGTCGCGCGTCATAGAGGCCGGATCGCGTGTCCAGGCGCCGGCGATCAAGCGCTACGTCGAGAAGTTGCGCGAGCAGGATGCCAGCGCAACCCCTGCTGAGATCGTCGCCAAGATGGAGAAGCACTATCTGGCGTCGGTAACGGCCAGCGGGGCGGCCGTGGGTGCGGCAGCGCTCATACCGGGTGTCGGCACCCTGGCCGCGATGTCCCTCGTCGCCAGCGAGACAGCGATGTTCCTCGAAATGACCGCGCTGTTCATCCTCGGTGTCGCCGACGTCCACGGAATCCCGGTGGAGGACCGTGTCCGGCGACGGGCGCTGGTGTTGGGCGCGCTCGCCGGCGATGACGGCAAACACGCGGTGGGACGACTGCTCGGCTCCGGCCGCACCAGTGGAGCCTGGCTCGCCGAGGGTGCGGCCATGCCGCTGCCGGCGCTGTCGCAGCTGAACACCAGGCTGATGAAGTACGCCATCAAGAAGTACACGGTCAAGCGCAGTGCGCTCATGCTGGGCAAATTGATGCCCGTCAGCATCGGCTCCGTGGTGGGCGCGGTCGGCAATCGCCTGCTGGGCAAGAAGATCATCAAGAACGCCCGCGGCGCGTTCGGCGCCGCCCCCAGTCGCTGGCCCGGCGCACTGCACGTACTGCCGGGCTTCGGCAACTAATCCAATCCGAAAATGATGGTGAGTTGAGTTTGGAGTCTGCACGTCGATAGGGCCGTGTGGTGACGGCCGGGGTGGTTGGTGTTCTGAGGGTCAGGCTGCTGGGGTCAGTGTGACGGTGTAGCCGAGGGCTTCGAGTTGGCGGATGTGGTTGCGTTTCTTGGTGTCGGGGTTGATGTGTTTGGTGAAGTGATCGGCGCCGAGGTCGGTGAAGTGGGTGTTGTCGTCGGCGAGTAGGTGCCAGACGATGACCAGGATGGAGCGTCCGACGGCGACAATGGCGCGTTTGGCACCTCGTCGTCGGGCGATGCGCCGGTAGCGTTCGCCGAGGAATGTGTCGGTGCGTGCGGCGGCAACGGCGGCTTCGCCGAGGACACGGGCCAGGTAGCGGTTGCCGTGCCCGGTCGAGCTGTTGCCTTTGGTCTTGCCGGCGAGGAGGTGATGCCTGGTGAGAATTTCGCCCATGAGCACAGGTGCCCCGCGGTGGGGAAGCGCGACATGTCCACCCCGATTTCGGCGAGGATGATCGCGGCGGCGACCGGCCCGATGCCGGGGATCTCATCCAGGCGTGCCGCCGCCGCGAAAGGGGCCAGATGTGCCTCGATCTGTGCGTCGAGGGCGGCGATGTCGGCGTCAACACTATCGATGCGGTCGAGCATCCGGGTGAGCAGGACCCGTGGTGGGCGTCGAAGTGACCGTTGAACGCCTCTTCGAGCCGGTCGATCTTGGTCCGCATCCGCGAACGCGCCAACTGTGCCAGCACCTTGGGGTCACGTTCCCCGGCGATCAACGCGGCCATCATCGCCCGCCCGGAGACCCCGAAGTTGTCGGAGGCCACCACCGACAGTTTGATGCAGGCGTCTTCGAGGAGTTTTTCGACCCGGTTCTTCTCCGCGGTACGCACCCCGACCAGGTCGGTCTTGGGCCGGCCCGACAGATGTTTGACGTCGCGGGCGTTGACCAGCCACGGATCCAGCCCATGCGCCTCGAGCAGGTAGAACACCGGTTTCCAGTAATCCGAAGTGGCTTCCATCACCCGCTCGACCCGCAACTGCACCAGCCGGTTGCCAGCCCGATCAGCGAACCGGTCATCGTGGAATGCGTCGGCACCTCCTGCAGCCGCTTACCGTCACCGTCTCGCGCGGGCACCCGCACACAACACACCACCTCGGCCTTGCCGATGTCCAGGGCCGCGACCCTGGCGATGATCTGCTCCTCATCACGCGACTCCTGTAACACCTCCGCCACCTCCTGCCATCGTCACAACCCCGTACTTGACGGAGTGGTCGCCGGTGGAATCGCAACGGGAACAACAGAATCTAATCCTCGTGCTCGAACAAGCGGCAACAATGAAGGGCCCGCAACGCGGTCCCAGCGCCCGGCTAGACGACGGCCTCGAAGAACCATAGGTGCACAGCGTCACAAGGCAACCACGGCCCCATTTTCATCCCGGAACGGGCGACCCACCAGGGTCATATTGGCTAGACGGCAACTGACAGCTCAGCCGCGCTCCCGTAGTCCGCGCCACCGTTTAAGGGTTAGCCTTTACACGGTGGAAAGCTGGGAGCCGCCGCGTGAGTAAACACGCCCAGACCCGGCACCGACAATGTGGCGAGCAGGCCGCAGCGCGCGCTTGCCGAACCGAGGAATGAATCGAGGCGAGCAACTGCCGTGAGCAGTACCACTTCACCCTTCGGCCAGAACGAATGGCTGGTCGAAGAGATGTACCGGAAGTTCCGCGACGACCCTTCCTCGGTCGACCCGAGTTGGCATGAATTCCTGGTGGACTACAGCCCGGAGCCGATCAGTGAGGCCGCGCCGGCACCCGTCCGCCAGGATCGGCCGAGCGGGCAAACCGAGACAGTCGTGCCGCCGGCGCCCGGCGCGGCTCCGACCACGACGCCTGCCCCGACGTCACCCGCCCCCGCCAAGGCTGCCGCCCCGGCACCGGCCCAGCCGGCAGCGTCGGCACCCGCCAAGCCCGCCCCCGCCAAGCGCGAGAGCGATGGCGGAGAGTCGCAGGTGCTGCGCGGTGCCGCCGCAGCGGTCGTGAAGAACATGGACGCCTCGCTGGAGGTGCCGACCGCCACCAGCGTCCGCGCCATCCCGGCCAAGCTGATGATCGACAACCGGATCGTCATCAACAATCACCTCAAGCGGACCCGCGGCGGCAAGATCAGCTTCACCCATCTGCTGGGCTACGCGATCGTCCAGGCCATCAAGTCCATCCCGAACATGAACCGGCACTTCGCCGAGATCGACGGCAAGCCAAACGTCGTCACACCGGCTCACACCAATCTCGGCCTCGCGATCGACCTGCAGGGCAGAGACGGCAAACGCGCACTGGTGGTGGCCGCGATCAAGGGCTGCGAAACGATGGCCTTCGGCCAATTCATCGCCGCATACGAGGACATCGTGCGGCGTGCCCGCGACGGCAAGCTTACCGCCGGGGACTTCGCCGGCGTCACGATCTCACTGACCAACCCGGGCACACTGGGCACCGTGCAATCGGTACCGCGGCTGATGGTGGGCCAGGGAGCGATCATCGGCGCCGGCGCCATGGAGTACCCGGCGGAATTCCAGGGCGCCAGCGAGGAACGCATCGCCGATATCGGGATCGGCAAGCTGATCACGCTGACCTCGACCTACGACCACCGCATCATCCAGGGCGCCGAATCCGGCGATTTCTTGCGCACAGTGCACAAACTGATGCTGGCCGATGACTTCTACGACGAGATCTTCTTGGAGCTCGGCATTCCCTACGAGCCCGTTCGCTGGCGAACCGACAATCCGGACTCGATCGCCGACAAGAACGCGCGCGTCATCGAGCTGATCGCCGCCTACCGCAACCGCGGTCACCTGATGGCCGACATCGACCCGCTGCGCCTGGACAAGGCGCGTTTCCGCAGCCACCCCGATCTCGACGTGCTGACCCACGGTTTGACCCTGTGGGACCTCGACCGAGAGTTCAAGGTTGACGGCTTCGCCGGCCGGCAGTACAAGAAGCTGCGCGACGTGTTGTCGGTGCTGCGCGACGCGTACTGCCGGCACATCGGGGTGGAGTACACCCACATCTCCGAACCCGAGCAGCAACAGTGGCTGCAGGAACGCATCGAAGTCAGACACGAAAAGCCCACCGTGGCCGAGCAGAAATACATTTTGTCGAAGCTCAACGCCGCCGAGGCCTTCGAGACGTTCCTGCAGACGAAGTACGTCGGTCAGAAGCGGTTCTCGCTGGAGGGCGCCGAAACCATCATCCCGATGATGGATGCCGCGATCGACCAGTGCGCCGAGCACGGACTCGACGAGGTCGTCATCGCGATGCCGCACCGCGGCAGGCTCAACGTACTGGCCAACATCGTCGGCAAGCCCTACGCCCAGATCTTCACCGAGTTCGAGGGCAACCTGAACCCGTCCCAGGCGCACGGCTCCGGTGACGTGAAGTACCACCTCGGCGCCTCGGGCAATTACATCCAGATGTTCGGCGACAACGACATCGAGGTCTCGCTGACCGCCAACCCGTCACACCTGGAAGCCGTCGACCCCGTACTGGAAGGTCTCGTGCGGGCCAAGCAGGACCTGCTGAACAAGGGCGACACCGCCGAGGGCTTCTCAGTGGTGCCGCTGATGCTGCACGGAGACGCCGCCTTCGCCGGTCAGGGCGTGGTCGCCGAAACGCTGAACCTGGCGCTGCTTCGCGGATACCGCGTCGGCGGGACGATCCACATGATCGTCAACAACCAAATCGGTTTCACGACCGCGCCCGAGCACTCCCGCTCCGCCGAGTACTGCACCGATGTGGCGAAGATGGTCGGCGCGCCGATCTTCCACGTCAACGGGGACGACCCGGAGGCCTGCGTCTGGGTGGCCAAGCTGGCCGTCGACTTCCGGCAGAAGTTCAAGAAGGACGTCATCATCGACATGCTGTGCTACCGGCGCCGCGGACACAACGAAGGCGACGACCCGTCGATGACCCAACCGGCGATGTATGACGTCATCGACCACAAGCGCGGAGTCCGCAAGTCCTACACCGAAGCGTTGATCGGCCGCGGCGACATCTCCATGAAGGAGGCCGAGGACGCCCTGCGCGACTACCAGGGCCAGCTCGAGCGGGTGTTCAACGAGGTCCGTGATCTGGAGAAGTACAGCGCCGAGCCCAGCGAGTCCGTGGAGTCCGATCAGGTGATCCCGAAGGGGATGACGACCGCCGTCGACAAGGCGCTGCTGGCACGGATCGGTGACGCACACCTGGCCTTGCCGGAGGATTTCCATGTGCACCCGCGGGTCCGGCCGGTGCTGGAAAAGCGGCGCGATATGGCCTACGACGGCAAGATCGACTGGGCTTTCGCCGAGCTGCTGGCGCTGGGATCGCTGGTGGCGGAGGGCAAGCTGATCCGACTGTCGGGCCAGGACACCCGCCGCGGGACGTTCACCCAGCGGCACTCGGTGGTCATCGACCGCAAAACCGGTGCGGAGTTCACGCCATTGCAGCTGCTGGCCACCAATGAGGACGGCACACCGACCGGCGGCAGGTTCCTGGTGTACGACTCGCCGCTGTCGGAGTTCGCGGCTGTCGGCTTCGAATACGGCTATTCGGTGGGTAACCCTGACGCCATCGTGCTGTGGGAAGCACAGTTCGGCGACTTCCTCAACGGCGCGCAGTCGGTGATCGACGAGTTCGTGAGCTCCGGTGAGGCCAAGTGGGGCCAGACGTCGGATGTTGTGCTGCTCCTGCCCCACGGCCATGAGGGCCAGGGACCCGACCACACCTCTGGCCGCATCGAGCGGTTCCTGCAACTGTGCGCGGAGGGTTCGATGACGGTGGCACAGCCGTCGACCCCGGCGAACTACTTCCACCTGCTCCGCCGCCACTCGCTGGACGGCATTCACCGGCCGCTGATCGTGTTCACCCCCAAGTCGATGCTTCGCAACAAGGCAGCGGTCAGCGAGGTCAAGGAATTCACCGAGCAGAAGTTCCAGTCGATCCTCGAAGAGCCCACTTATTCGCTCGGTACCGGAGACCGCGCCGCGGTGACCCGCATCCTGCTGTGCAGCGGCAAGCTGTACTACGACTTGCAGGCCCGCAAGGCCAAGGGCAAGCGTGACGATATCGCCATCGTGCGGGTCGAACAGCTCTACCCGCTGCCACCTCGCAGGCTCGGCAAGGTGCTCGGCGACTACCCGAACGTCGGCGAGTACTTCTGGGTGCAGGAGGAACCGGCGAACCAGGGCGCATGGCCAACCTTCGGCCTTGCCCTACCCGAACTGCTGCCGGACATGCTGACGGGTATCGAGCGGATTTCGCGTCGCGCGATGTCGGCTCCGTCATCGGGCTCGTCGAAGGTGCATGCCGTCGAGCACCAGGAGATCCTGGCTGAGGCGTTTGCCTGACCTTAGGTAGTTCACGCAAATTCGGTGCTGGGTCAGCAAGGACGGTTCGGGCCCGGTGGCGTCGGTCCGGGCGATGTGGCGGTCGCTCAACGGGATCGACACTGGGACATGGCCAGGATCTTGCTCGTGTGCAATAGGTCCGGTGATGATGGGAGTTGATCGAGGCTCGTCATCGCACGATCCAACCCCACACGGACCCGTTACGGGGACCTGCGTCCGGTGAGCCATGGAGACCCGATGACGACCGAAACGCAGTATTGCGTGGACAAGTTGGACACTTCGGTGAACGGACCTCCAGGCGGGGCAGGCGATTGGGCGGCGGTGGTTTGGCTGCCGTTCGAAGACGACGTACGCCGATTGCGTCAGCGCAGCTCGATGGCATCGAAGGCTGGAGACCTTGCGAAGGTGTGCGCCGGGCCATGCAACTCAACACGGGCCGCGAGGCGCCGAGGTCGGCCCGCCTGGTCAAGCGATCGCGGTGGACATCCCACGGTCTCCCAACCCCGCCGCCGGCACAGGAATTCGCCGGCGGACGTCAACAGCGCGGCGCGGCATCCCCTGGCCCGCGCACCGCGTGTCCGTTCGATTCCTGCACGAGCAGCAACCCCGGGACCATGCAACCCGGCGTCATCGCACGACACTCGGCGGCGCCACACTATCGAAGCTGGAAATCAAGATCAACCAGGGATCTTCGTAGCCGTCAGATGAGAACTCGGGCAGACATGCCGTTCTAGGCCAGTTGCACCCGTGGCCAATTGCACTGTTCAGAGCCACTCCCCCTAGTAGCGAGGACGAGATTGCAACCGCCAACACCGGCGATTTATATGTTCGCAGTGTCGCTATTGCGGTGTTACCGTCCCGCCGGGTAGCCTCCGTCTCCAACGACACGAGTTGTCGACTCGCACTGGGGGGGTCCGTTGTGTTCGTCGATTTCAGCTACATCACCAGGCCGCGGCTTCGGCGCCGACCTGGCCTATGTCGAGGACAAGCACGGCGAACGTCCGGACGGGGCTCAAAGGCTCATCCACCGGACACACAGCAGTCGCCGATTACGTGGGTCCGCACGTACCCGAATTCGCTCCCATGTCCTGGCGCGCACCGCGACTGTGCGTTCGGCCGTTCGGCTGACCGAAGGGGATGTGCCTGCGGGCGTGCCGAGCATACCTCTGTTCCGTGGTGGGACAGGGTCGCCAGGAACACGCTTAGCAGCGCGCGCCCGGGTGCCTGTGGGAGGCGACGGTCGACGGATACGAAGTTGTGACTTAGCTGCTGGCAAGCGCCTCATCTGCAGGGGTCAAGTCATCCGCGGCTCTAG
>CAZEHT010000042.1:0-28806 GCA_964511995.1 uncultured Mycobacterium sp. | reverse complement strand
GGCATTTTCGCTGCTCACACGCCGATCAAATCACCGGCCCACCCACGGATTCAGGTTTAGTCGGTATTCCGCTGTGTGGGCGTATCGTTTCGCCGTCGGATGCCGAACCCTGGCGATTCACGCTGAACGTAACTATGGTGAGGTTGTCGGGAGTTTAGTACAAGCCGAGTTTCGGTCAGGGAGATGATCTGCGATGCGTGCATCAGAGGTTTCCAAGCACACCGGCGGTTGCACCTGCCGCTGCAATGCATGCGACGGCGGCCATCACTGCCACAACATCGGCAGCGGTTGCAGAATTCGTCCGTGAGAACTTGATGAGCCGACGGTAAAGCCTGCCGGCTCATCGCTTTACCGACCGCAGCAACCGGCTTGCGGCACCGGTTAGGTGTGCTCTTTAGCTGGGTATCCCCATCTCGCAACGCAACAATTCGTGGCGCTCGCGAGGAGGCTGCCATGACACCCCGGAAGTCAAACCGGGTGAACCGCCGCAGGTTTACCTTTCTGGCCGTCCAGTGCGCGGCACTTCTTGTCGGCTCGGCGCTGACCGCATTGGGCGTTCTCGGCTTCGTACCGGGAATCACGAAGAATGTCGGCGCCATCGGCTGGACCGGCCGGGAGTCTGGCGCGGAGCTGTTCGGAGTGTTCGAAACATCTTTGTCCCACAACCTTTTTCACCTCTTGATGGGCTTGGTCGGCCTTGTGCTGGCCAAGACCTACGCACGGGCACGCGCCTACCTACTCGGTGGCGGCGCGGTGTTCCTGGGGCTGTGGCTGGTGGGCCTGCTGACACCATCCGACGGCATAGTGAGACTGCTCCCGGTCAACTCCTCCGATAATTGGCTGCATTTCGGCCTGGGCGTGACGATGGTCATCCTGGCGCTCACCCTGGCCAGCGCGCGGGTGCCGACCGGCGCACGCGGCGAGGCACTGCTACCCCCGGACCCCGACTGAATCGCTCAGCGGCCCGTCGAGGCCAGGGACCGCGCCACTCCGTCGAGGATGTCGTGTTCGCTGACGATCAGGGTGTCGATACCGGCGCGCGCGCCCAGTTGCAGCGCCAGCTCCTCGACGACGATCGCCCCGCCACCGATGACGTCGACCCTGCCCTCGTGCATGGGGCCCAGCGCCGCCCGCTGCGTGCGGGTCATGGCTACCAATTCGTCGCACACGCGCAACAAATCGCCGAACCCGACCCGAGACAAATGGATCAGGTCGCTGTCGTACGTCGCCATCCGCTGCGCTAGCGCCGCGATCGTGGTGAACGTTCCGGCGACGCCGACCCAGCTGTGCGCGCGCTGAACCGGAACGGTCGCAAACGCCTCCCCCAGCCGCTCGCGCACGATGCTCCGCGCGGCGGCCACCTCGCCGGCCGTGGGCGGGTCGGAGTGCAGACAGCGCTCGGTCAGACGCACGCATCCGATGTCGGTGGAAAAGGCCGCTTCGACGCTCCCACGCCCCAGCACCACCTCGGTCGACCCGCCGCCCAGGTCGACGACGACGAACGGCCCGGCACCCGAGTCCAATTCGGCCACCGCGCCGCGGAACGACAGGTCCGCCTCCTCAGTGCCGGTGATGACTTCGGCTACCGCACCGGGGATGACCGCACCCAGCACCTCGGCGGTCATGGCGAAGAACTCGTCCCGGTTGGCGGCGTCCCGGGTTGCCGAAGTCGCCACCATCCGGACGCGGGGAACCTCGTAGCGCTTCAACAGCCGGGTGTAATCGATCAGTGCCGCACGGGTACGCGCGATGGCCTCGGCCGTGAACCTGCCCGTGGCATCCACGCCCTGGCCGAGCCGCACGATACGCATCTCCCGGTGAACGTCCACACCGTGACCGTCGGCGAAATCGGCGATGAGTAACCGGAGCGAGTTGGTGCCGCAATCGATCGCGGCGACGCGGTCGGGTCGGGAATTCATATCCACCGGTCCTTCTCCAGAATCCCCACCATGTCCGGTTGATCGGCCACCGCCGCCAACGCTTCGTCGCCGAACGGGTTGAGGCCCCGACCCTTGGCCAGCGAATGGGCGATCAACACGTGCAGGCACTTGACTCGGTCGGGCATGCCGCCGCCGGAGAACGTCGTGCCCAGCGGTTCGATCGCGTCCCGCTCAGCCAGGTAGGCGTCGTGCGCGCGGCGGTAGGCCGCCGCAAGGACGGGGTCGCGGCCGAGCCGCTCGGTCATGTCCTTCATCAGGCCGGCGGACTCCAGGCGTCCGGCGGCCGCGATGAGCGTCGGGTGCGTCAGGTAGTACAGCGTCGGAAACGGTGTGCCGTCGGGCAGCCTCGGGGCGGTCTTGACCACACCCGGCTCCCCGTTCGGGCATCGGTAGACCACCGCGAGCACCCCGCGTGGCTGCCGGCCGAGCTGCCGGGAAACCGCGTCGAGGTCCGCCCGGTCAACCACCGGGCGCGACGGGATCGGGCACTGGCGGCGGCCGCCCCTCGACGTCAGGTGGACCGGGACCCGCCGGGCCAGCCGGCAGGTGCGCCCCGTGCGGCTGGTCGGCAATGGTCTTCCACAACGCCGTGTACCACGGCTCATCGCTGACCACCGCCATCGCGTGGTCGGTCGATTCCAGCACCGAAACCGTTCCCGGCGGCAACTGCACTTGGTAAGGGATGTCGCCGGGCATCACGAACCCCAGCCGTTCACGGGCCTGGGCAGCGATGAAGACCGGGTCGGCGAGCTTTGCCTTCTGCCCCTCCAGGTCCGCGATCTGCGCCCGCAACGCGGCTTCCGTCGCGGCCAGCTGGTTCATCTCGGTGCGCTGCGCGAAGTAGGTGCGCACCGGTCCCGCGATGGTCAGCGTCACCACACACACCACCGCGGCCAAGATGGCAGCCCGGCGGGCGGTGAACCCCAGCTGCCGCTCGGACTGCTGTTCGGCCGACTCCACGACGGACTGCCGAATCGGCTCAATCTGCACTGGCGAGGCGCGGATCTCCGTCGGCCTGGACTCCCGACGAGCGTCGGTCAGCGGTGCGGGCTGCTGGACGGCACCCCGAAGCCGGCCCTTGGCCCCCCCGGGCTTCCCCGGCCGAGAGGTTGGGGACCGCCGTTTGGAATCGGGCCGCTTCGCGTCTGACATCGGTGCCTGAGGTTACCCGCCCTCCCTAAACGATGAATCGTGGGAACGCCAGGTCACCCGCGTAACGCGCCGCGTCGCCGAGCGCCTCCTCGATCCGCAGGAGCTGGTTGTACTTGGCCACCCGCTCACTGCGCGCCGGAGCCCCGGTCTTGATCTGGCCGCTGCCGACGGCGACCGCCAGATCGGCGATCGTGGTGTCCTCGGTTTCACCCGAGCGGTGGCTCATCATGGTCTTGTATCCGGCGTTGTGAGCCAGCGACACGGCATCGAGTGTCTCGGTGAGGGTGCCGATCTGGTTCACCTTGACCAGCAACGCGTTGGCGGCCCCCTTGTCGATACCGTCTTCGATGCGTTCGGGGTTGGTGACGAACAAATCATCGCCGACGATCTGAACCTTGTCTCCGATGGCGGAGGTCACCGCCGTCCATCCGGCCCAGTCGTCCTCCGACAGGGGATCCTCGATCGAGACCAACGGATAAGCGCCGATCAACTCCTCGTAGAATGAGGCCATCTGCTCGGCGGTGCGGGTCTGCTTCTCGAACGCGTAGCCGGTGCCCTCGGTGTAGAACTCGGTGGCGGCCACATCCAACGCCAGCGCGATGTCCGCGCCGGCCCTGACGCCGGTGGACTCGATGGCGGAGATGATCAGATCCAGCGCCGCCTTGGTGCCGGCGACATCGGGGGCAAAGCCGCCCTCGTCACCGAGGCCGGTGGCCAGCCCCTGCTTCTTCAGCACCGACTTCAAGGCGTGGTAGACCTCGGCACCCATGCGCAGCGCCTCCGAGAAACTGGACGCGCCGATCGGGGCGATCATGAACTCCTGGACGTCGACACCGGTGTCGGCGTGTGCGCCGCCGTTGACGATGTTCATCATCGGCACCGGCAGGATGTGCGCATTGGGGCCGCCGACGTACCGGAACAGGGGCAAACCGGCACTGTCCGCCGCGGCCTTGGCTACGGCCAGCGACACACCCAGAATCGCGTTTGCGCCCAGTCGGGACTTGTCCGGTGTGCCGTCAAGATCGACCAGCGTCTGGTCGACGACCCGCTGCTCGTCAGCGGACAAGCCGATGACCGCGGGAGCGATCTCGTCGAGCACGCCCTCCACCGCCTTCTTGACGCCCTTCCCGCCGTAACGGTCTCCGCCGTCCCGGAGCTCGACCGCTTCGTGTTCGCCGGTGGACGCGCCGGACGGTACCGCCGCACGCGCGAGTGTGCCGTCGATCAGAGCGACCTCGACCTCAACCGTCGGGTTGCCGCGGGAATCGAGGATTTCGCGGGCGCCGACCTGCTCGATGATGGGCACTTGCCGTCTCCTTCAAGTATGGGTGCTGGCTGTTGCGCACACAGCCTAAGCGCTGATCGTCACCAGCGACGAGGTGAATTCCCGAGTGTTCACAATTGGCGTCCCTCGGAAAAAGCGGTCGCCCAATCCCGCACCATCCGGGCGTACTGATCGGAATTGTTGTATGCCCGCAGCGCGTCCATCCAACCTCGAGGTTCGGACAGATCCTTGCCGCGCCAGCACAAGTATCCGGCCGCCGACAGCGCCGCATCGTCGAAGTTGTCGGGGCTGACCACGCCGTCGTTGTTTGCGTCGACTCCGTAAAGCCTCCATGTCTCCGGGATGAACTGCATCGGCCCCATCGCGCGGTCCATGTGTGAATCCCCGTCGAGTGTGCCGCCGTCCGTGTCGGGGATATGAAGATTGCCCCCCGTGCCGTCGAGCCGCACACCGCGAATGGGCGGAGTCACGTTCCCCTTGGGGGCGACCGTCGCACCCCGGTAGGTCCCGTGATGGCTTTCGACCATCCCGATGCCCGCCAGCGTCGTCCAGTCCAGGCGACATTTCGGGTTCTCGACTTCGGCGACGCGCGCAGCGTAGGCGTAGGCCTCCAACGCCGTGACCGGCATACCGAGCCGGGGCGCGCGCGCCTCGGCCCAGGCGCGGAGCTGATCGGCGGGGCGACCCTTGGCGTGGGTATCCACCGCGGGGACCCTGTCGCCCCCCGGCGGCGGGACACCGTCGGGAATGGGGATGCCCGCCTGCCACGAGCAACTCGAAGCCATGAGCAGGGCCGTCGCGCCGATCACAGCGGCTGCCCTCACCCAACGCCCTGACACAGGTCTCCCAACCCTCCGGTTCGGTGACCATCGTCCCACGGCTTTCGGCTAGTTCCGCTCTCCGTCGCCGCCGCCACGAAGATGTACCTTCACTGTGCGCACGCTGATAAGGTGAGCCACACCTAGCTTTGGTGAGCCAATATTTAGGTGGAAACGCGATTCACGTAGCAAGGACGAGTGGATGACCCCCATTGGGACTTTGCCGGGTTCGATCCTGGCACAAGGACCGTCCACCTCCTCGCAGCTCATCGGCAGTGCCCTCATCGGACTCCGCGAGGGTCTTGAGGCGTCCATCGTGGTGATGATCCTGGTGGCCTTCCTGGTGAAGTCCGACCGCCGCGACGCACTGAAATGGGTCTGGCTTGGCGTCGGGGCGGCGCTGGTCATGACGTTCGGCGTGTTCGCGGTGATCCAGTTCGGCGAGAACACCATCACCGGGCTGGCGGCGGAGGCCATCGCCGGCCTCGCGTCGCTGATTGCCGTCGCCATCGTCACCACGATGGTCCTGTGGATGAAAAAAGCCGCCGCCGGTATGTCGGGCCAATTGCGATCCGAGATGCGACAAGCTCTGCAAGCCGGTCCGCTCGCGGTGACGTCGCTGTCGTTTCTGGCCGTCGGGCGGGAAGGCGTCGAGACCGCACTGTTCATGGTCGGTTACGCCGAAGCATCCACCATGTGGCCGCTGATCGGTCTGATCGCCGGCGTGCTGACGGCGGCCGCGATCGCCTACGGCATGTACAAGGGTGCGGTGCGGCTGAACCTTGCGAAGTTCTTCACCTATACGGGCGTGTTCCTCATCCTGGTCGCCGCCGGAATCCTGTCCTACGGCATCGGCGCGCTGCAGACGGTCAGCTGGCTGCCCGGGTACGCCCATCGCGCGTTCGACATCACCTCGTGGCTGAGCTGGTCGTCCTGGTACGGCCAGGCGATACAGGGCATCTTCAACATCACGCCGACACCGACCGTGCTGCAATTCAGCTGCTGGCTTGGCTACCTCGTCGTCGTGCTGGCGCTGTTCCTGCGTCCCGCCAGACGGCACCCGGCCACCGCTGCCGTTGCCGAACCCGCGCTCGAATCCACGTCAACAAACGAAAGGTCGACTACGTGAACCGCATCTCCCCCTTGGCCGCAAAAACCGGTATCGCCGCGGCGGCTGCCCTGCTCGCCGGTCTTCCCCTGGCCGGCTGCGCCGCCAAGGAGCCGAAGGCCGCCGAGGAAACCGGCACGACGACCGCGGCGGCGCCGGCGAAGTTGACGGTCACAGCCACCGACACCTCCTGCGAGCTGTCTGCGACCGAGGGCACCACGGGAGCCAACACCTTCGTCATCACCAACAACGGCAACAAGGTCACCGAGTTCTACGTCTACGGTGAAGGCGAGCGGGTGATGGGCGAGGTGGAGAACATCTCACCCGGCCTGCAGCGCCAGCTCATCGTGCAGCTCACCGAGCCCGGCACCTACCAGACCGCGTGCAAGCCCGGCATGGTGGGCGACGGTATCCGGGGCGACTTCACCGTCACCGGCGAGGCCGTGCAGATCGACACCGAAGGCAAGTTCAAGGACGCCGCCGACAGCTACAAGCGCTACGTCAACAGCCAGACCGAAGCGCTCGTCGCCGCCACCGAGGTCTTCGTCGACGCAATCAAGCGCGGCGACATCGAGGCCGCCAAGGCACAATTCCCGATCGCGCGCACCTACTACGAGCGCATCGAGCCCGTCGCCGAGTCGTTCCCCAACGACCTGGACCCCCGCATCGACCTCCGCGAAGCGGACCTCGAAGAGGACCAGAAGTGGACCGGATTCCACCGCATCGAGAAGGACCTGTGGGTGGACGGCCTGCAGCCCGACACCAACGCGATGGCCGACCAGCTGCTGGCCGACGTCAAGGAACTCGACGCGGGGGTGAAGTCACCCGATTGGAAGATCGACTCGACCCAGATCGCCGGCGGTGCGCAAGGTCTACTCGACGAGGTCGCGTCCAGCAAGATCACCGGCGAAGAGGACATCTTCAGCCATACCGACCTGTGGGACTTCAACGCCAACGTGCAGGGCTCCCGGACGGCGGTCGCTTCGGTGCGTCCGATCCTCGACGAGCGCAACCCCGATCTCGGCAAGCGGGTCGATCAGCGGTTCACCGAGGTGGAAGCACTGCTCGAGAAGCACCGTGACGGCGATGGATTCGTCTTCTACGACAAGGTCACCGAGGAGCAGCGCCAGGAACTGTCTCGCGCGATCGATGCCCTTTCCAAGGAAGTCAGCCAGGTGCAAGGTGTCATCGCACACCAATGACCCGGTAGGCGAACAACAATCGGGTACGCCCACTCCTGTCGACACGACAGCCGGACCGCGACGGGGCATCTCGCGCAGAAAGCTGATCGGCGCGGCGGGGGTGGGCGCCGCCGTTGTCGGGGCCGCGGGCGGCGGCGTGCTGGCCGGGCGTGCCGTTGCCGCCGGCAACCTGCACGCCGCACTGCATTCAGCGGTGCCGTTCCGGGGCGAGCGGCAGGCCGGCATCATCACCGAAGCCCAGGACCGGATGCATTTCGCCACCTTCGACGTGACCAGCGACAGTCGCGACGAAGTGGTACGGATGCTGCGCGAGTGGAGCCACATGGCCGAGCGGATGACGCGCGGCGAGGAGACGTTCGCCGACGGCGCCGTCGGCCTCAATCCGTATGCGCCGCCGAAGGATACCGGGGAAGCGCTGGGCTTGCCCGCTTCGCAGCTGACGCTCACCGTCGGGTTCGGGCCCGGCCTGTTCATCAAGGACGGCCGGGACCGGTTCGGCATCGCCGCGCAAAAGCCCGAACCGCTGGCGGATCTGCCCAAGTTCCCCAACGAGACCATCGACCCGGCCCGCAGCGGGGGCGACATCTGCGTGCAGGCGTGCGCCAACGATCCCCAGGTTGCCGTCCACGCCATCCGCAACCTGGCGAGGGTGGCTTTCGGCACCGCCGCGGTGCGCTACTCGCAGCTGGGGTTCGGCCGCACCTCGTCGACCACGCGTTACCAGTCCACCCCACGAAACCTGTTCGGGTTCAAGGACGGAACAAACAACATCAAGGCAGACGAGACGGCGACTCTCGACAAGAACGTGTGGGTCGCCGATGGCGACGGTCCCGGCTGGCTGACCGGCGGCACCTATATGGTGACCCGCCGCATCCGGATGCGGATCGAATCGTGGGACCGCACCACGCTTCTGGAACAGGAGCGGGTCATCGGCAGGCAGAAGGGCAGCGGGGCGCCCAACGGCCTGACCGAAGAGTTCCAGGAGCTGGACCTGGACCTGACTGACGACGAGGACCAACCCCTCATCGACCAGTTCGCGCATGTCCGGCTGGCGTCACCCGAGCACAACGACGGCGTGGAGTTCCTGCGTCGGGGCTACAACTTCACAGACGGCACAGACGGTTTCGGGCACCTCGACGCGGGATTGTTCTTCATCGCGTTCGTACGCAACCCGGTCACCCAGTTCGTCCCGATGCAGGCCCAACTGGCCAGGCGGGATCTGCTCAACGAGTACATCACCCACACCGGTACGGCGGTGTTCGCCGTGCCGCCCGGCATACCCGAGGGTGACCGGGACGCTTGCTGGGGCTCGACGCTGTTCGGCTGACACGCCCAACGACGCCGTCGGTGGGCATGGCAGCCCCCTTACCGGCCGGTGCCGTCGCCGCTCTCGTCGGCCACTTCCTGCAGTTCTTCCGGGTTGAGCATATCGGGCACGTCTCTGGGCCAAGCCGCCCGCCACTCGTTTTCACCCGCCGAGGCGACCGCGGCCCCGTCTAGCCCGCCGCGCGCGGCGCCGATGGCCTTCTCCGCCGACCGCACATCGTCGGCGAATTCCAAAACCTTTGTACGCAGATTGTTTTCGGCGTCGACATCGTCGAAGAGCTGCACCGCCAGGATGTCGGAAGGGATAAGCTGCGCCGGAACCCCCGCCTGCCGGGCCCGCGCGATCACCTTCTGCGCCAATGCCAGAGCAGGCTGCCCGGTGGGGACGCCGTCCATCGCCGAGTCGCGTGGCTTCTCCAGGGCTTTGCGGTCCTCCCACTGGGCCAGCTGGTCTTGTAGTGAAATGGACTCCCCGGCCAGCACGGCAGGCACGCGATTACCGAGCTTGCGCACCAATGTGTCGGCGACGTCGTCGATGGAGAACGCATTGACAGGTGCATCCTCTGCGATTCGGGCATGAAACAGAACCTGCAGCAACACATCTCCGAGTTCTTCGCGCAACTCCTCGGTATCGCCGCTGCGCACCGCGTCGAACAACTCGTAGGTCTCTTCGAGCAGATAGCGGCGCAGTGACTCGTGAGTCTGCTCGCTCTCCCACGGTCCCACGGTGCGTAGCCGGTCCATCATCGCCACCGCGTCGACGATCCGCTCACCGGCCGCAGGGCGAGGAGCGGCGATCACCTTCTCACCCGCCGCGACCCGCCTGCGCACCGCGGGATGACCGGGATCCGACGACAGCAGCACGGGGGCCGGTCGCTGCGGGTCGTCGGCGAGCACCGGCCTGGCTCCCGGCAGCGACCACGGCACGCGCACCGGCATCTCCTCGGTGTAGGCGACCTCGCCGTTGAGCATTTCGACCGCCTCGACGGGAACCAGCGTGGGCCGCCTGGGATCGACCAGGATCACCGTCATCGTCCCGCCCCTTCTCCGTCGGCGGCTTGTGGCACCGCCGTTATATCAACTTCGCCCCGAGGCCGGCCATCCAATGCCAGTACCAGATCGGCCACCATCTGCGCCAGTTCGAGGTCGCGGATGCGCAGTGCGGCGATGCCGGTGCCGGCACGCGGAATCGGCACCTGCACCGTCGACGTCGTAGCCCGGTAGGACCCGGCCGGGTAGAGGCGCTTGAGCCGTACCTGAGCCGAATCGGGCAGCGTCACGGGTGAGATCCGCAACGTCGACGGCTGGCCCGCCGAACCCGTCGCGGAGATCTCGGTGATCCGGTAGTGGCGGCACAGCAGCCGCAGCCGGGCCACCGCCACCAGTCGCCGCGCGGGTTCGGGCAGCGGGCCATAGCGGTCGGTCAGCTCGTCCACCACGGCGGCCACCGCGGCATCGTCGGCCGACGCCGCCAGCCGCCGATAGCCCTCCAGCCTCAGGCGGTCGCTGCCGATGTAGTCCGGCGGAAGATGCGCGTCGATCGGCAGGTCGATCCGCACATCCTTGGGCTCCTGGGGGGTGGAGACCGTCTCGCCGTTGGCCGCCGCCCGGTAAGCCTCTACGGCTTCGCCGACCAGTCTCACATACAGGTCGAACCCCACCCCGGCGACGTGCCCGGACTGCTCGACACCCAACACGTTTCCCGCACCCCGGATTTCCAGGTCCTTCATCGCCACGGCCATGCCGGCGCCCAGTTCGTTGTTCTGTGCGATCGTGGCGAGCCGGTCGTAGGCCGTCTCGGTCAGCGGTGTCTCAGGCGAGTACAGGAAGTACGCGTAGCCGCGCTCCCGGCTGCGGCCCACCCTGCCGCGCAGTTGATGCAGCTGGGACAAGCCGAACGTGTCGGCGCGTTCCACGATCAGGGTGTTGGCGTTGGAGATGTCCAAACCGGTCTCGACGATCGTAGTGCAGACCAGGATGTCGAACTCGCGGTTCCAGAAACCCTCGACCGTGCGCTCGAGTTGTTCCTCGGGCATCTGTCCGTGCGCCACCGCGACACGGGCCTCGGGGACCAACGAGCTGACTCGCGCCGCCGCGGCGTCGATGGAGTTGACCCGGTTGTGGATGTAGAACGCCTGCCCGTCGCGCAGCAGTTCGCGGCGCAGCGCGGCGGCGACCTGCTTGTCGTCGTGGGGTCCCACGTAGGTAAGCACCGGGTAGCGCTCCTCGGGGGGAGTCAGGATGGTCGACATCTCCCGGATGCCGGCCAGGCTCATTTCCAGCGTGCGCGGTATCGGGGTCGCGCTCATCGTCAGGACGTCGACGTGGGTGCGCAGGCTCTTGATGTGTTCCTTGTGCTCGACGCCGAAGCGCTGCTCTTCGTCGACGATGACCAGCCCGAGGTCCTTCCACCCCACGCCGGTCTGCAGCAAGCGGTGGGTTCCGATCACGATGTCGACCGAGCCGTCGGCCAATCGGTCGATGACGGCCTTCGACTCGCCGGCATCGGTGAACCGTGACAGGCCCTTGACGACGACCGGGAAGCCGGCCATCCGCTCGGTGAACGTCTGCAGGTGCTGATCGGCCAGCAACGTCGTCGGCACCAGCACGGCGACCTGTTTGCCGTCCTGGACGGCCTTGAAAGCGGCGCGCACCGCGATCTCGGTCTTGCCGTAGCCGACGTCGCCGCAGATCACCCGGTCCATCGGAACGGGCTTTTCCATATCCGCCTTCACTTCTCCGATAGCCGTGAGCTGGTCGGCGGTCTCGGTGAAGCCGAACGCGTCCTCCATCTCGGCCTGCCACGGCGAGTCCGGCGCGAACGCATGCCCGGTAGCGGCCTGGCGTTTGGCGTACAACGCCACCAGTTCGGTGGCGATTTCACGAACTGCCTTGCGCGCCTTGGTCTTCGTGTTCGCCCAGTCGCTGCCGCCCAGCCTGCTCAATGCCGGGGCCTGGCCGCCGACGTAGCGCGACAACTGGTCCAAGGAGTCCATCGGCACGAACAGCCTGTCGGTATTCTTGCCGCCACTCCCCTTTTTCGCCGATGCGTACTCCAGCACCAGATATTCTCGGCGCGCGCCGCCCACGGTGCGCTCGGTCATCTCGACGAATTTTCCGATGCCGTGCTGGTCGTGCACCACCAGATCGCCGGCGGTCAGCGCGAGCGGATCGACGACGTTGCGCCGCTTGGCCGCAAGGCGTTTGCCCTCCGGCGCGGTGACCCGGTTTCCGGTCAGGTCGGCCTCGGTGAGGATCACCAGGTTGGCGCCGGGGACCATCAGGCCCGTGTGCAGCGGGCCTTTGATCACGCCGACCGCACCCGGTCGTGGTTGCTCACCGGCTTCCAACATCGTTGCGGGAGTGTCGGATTCGGTCAGCTGCTCGACGACACGGTGAACGGTTCCGGTACCCGGCGCGACGATGGCGGCAAGCCCACCGGTCGCCACGTGCGCACGCAACATCGCAAACAGCTCTGCAATGCCGTCCGGTGTGCCCCGGCGGGTCGACGGCGCCGGCCGGACATCGAGTTCGACAGCCGACTCGTCGGGGAGCTGGCTCAGTGTCCACCACGGATGCCCACCGGCCGCCGCGGCGGCGCGCACCTCGTCGAACCCACGGAAACCCGAGCCGCCGAGTTGCTCGATGTCGATGGGGGCATCGCCACCGAGTGCAGCTACCGACCAGGACGCCTCCAGGAACTCCCGGCCGGTCTTGATCAGGTCGGCCGCGCGGGTGCGCACCTTCTCCGGGTCACACACCAGCACTGGGGCCCCGGGGGCGAGCCGGTCGGTGAGCAGCGACAGGTCGTCGGGTCCCAGGACCGGCAGTAGAGCCTCCATTCCCTCGACGGGGATGCCTTCGGCCAGCCTGGCCAGCATGTCGCCGGTCGCGCCCACCACGGTGTTGGGCGATGGCGGGTGTTCCAGGGCCAGAGCCGCCGCTTTCGCGCGGACCTGGTCGGTGAGCAGCAGCTCGCGGCAGGGCACCGCGATCAGTGTGTCGATCCGGATCTCGGGAATCGACCTTTGATCTGCTACCGAGAACATCCGTATCTCGGTGACCTCGTCGCCCCAGAACTCGATCCGCACGGGGTGCTCGGCGGTGGGTGCGAAAACGTCGAGGATGCCGCCGCGGACGGCGAATTCGCCGCGCTTGCCGACCATGTCCACGCGGGTGTAGGCCAGCTCGACGAGCCGGGAGACGATGTCCTCGAAGTTCACTTCGTCGCCGAGACTCAGCATGACCGGCTCAGTGTTCGTCGCCGCCCCCTCGCCGGTCGCGATGGGTTGCAACAGTGAGCGCGCGGTGGTGACGACCACCCGCAACGACGGGCCCAACCGGATGTCGTCGGGGTGGGCAAGCCGGCGCAGCACGAGCAGCCGGGTGCCGACGGTGTCGACGCCGGGTGAGAGTCGCTCGTGCGGCAGCGTCTCCCAGGACGGGAAGAGCGCCACAGCGTCACCGAGCACGGAGCGCAGTTCGGCGGTGAGGTCGTCGGCCTCCCGGCCGGTGGCGGTCACCACCAGCAGCGGCCCGGTCCGGGCCAGCGCCGCCGCGACGAACAGCCGGGCGCCGACCGGGCCGACTAGCCTCACACCGTCAGGCTTGGCGGCGGCACGGTCGACGAGATCGGCAAAGGCCGGTGCGGTCAGCGCCGCCTCAACGAGCCCCGCGAGCGGAGTCTGGACATGGCTATGCCCCGGCGCGGTCATGGTGTGCCCATCGTAGTGGAGGCGCCGGCGGGCCTCGGGCACCCGTCGGCGCCGTCGTCTTCCTCGATGGCTGGCGAAGCCGCCGATCCACTCGAATCCGCGCGATGTCAAACGGCACAGACGGGCGCTACGGGCGCAGCATCAACACTTCTCCAACCCATCCAGCCCAACGCCGCACTGCTGGCGGAGCCGAGTTCCGCTCTCAAACTCTGCGGCCCCGGCGGTCTGCTGATCGGCAACGGGCCCGGCGGCTCGACCCCGGCTGGGGCGACTACCGGCCGCGGCGCACGGGGCGGCAACGGAGGCTCGGGCGTAAGCGTCAGCGGGCCCGCCACTGGCGGTAACGGCGGTAAGGGCGACACCGAGATCACGCGCGGCAGCCGGGGCGGTAATGGCGCCCTGAGTATCGGCGCCCCTGGAACCGGGGGCAAGGGCGGCGACGGCGGGACGCCCAATGGCAGGCCCGGCCGAGGCGGATTGGGTTCCCGCGCCCGGGGCAGTGCGGGACAAGACGGTCCGCCGTCTTAAGTCTCGCCGCCGGACGGGCCGTGCGCCGCCAAGTTGTCTGGCTGGGTCCTGCAGTCGTCCTACTCGTCCTGCAGTCGAGGGTCGGCCTCAAGATGGGTCAGCCCGTTCCACACCAGGTTGACCAAATGTGCGGCGACCACTTCTTTCTTGGGTTCGCGGACGTCAAGCCACCACTGCGCGGTCATCGACACCGAACCAACGAGGGCCTGGGCGTAGAGCGGCGCCAATTCCGGGGCCAGACCCCGGCGTGAGAAGTCGCCCGCCAGGATCGAACTGACCTGCGACACCGCGTCATTGAGCAGGCTCGAGTAGGTGCCCGACGAAATCGACGCAGGCGAGTCGCGGATCATGATCCGAAAGCCGTCGGTGCGCTCCTCGACGTAGGTCAGCAGGGCCAGCGCGACCCGTTCGACCCGGACCCGCGAGCGGTTGTTGGTCAGCGAGGACGTGATGCCGTCGAGCAGGGCCGACATCTCGCGGTCGACCACGACGGCGTAGAGGCCCTCCTTGCCGCCGAAATGCTCATAGACCACCGGCTTTGACACGTTGGCGCGCTGAGCGATCTCTTCGATGGACGTGGCGTCGTAGCCGCGTTCGGCGAACAGCGAACGGGCGATGTCGATGAGCTGGTGCCTGCGTTCACTGCCGGTCATGCGCGCCCGCGGCGGACGCGGCTCTTTGTCGGGGGCTGCCACGCGCACCAGCGTATAGACTGACCTGCCGCAAGCCAGTTCCGTCGTGGTGTAATCGGCAGCACCTCTGATTTTGGTTCAGATAGTTCAGGTTCGAGTCCTGGCGACGGAGCCACCCACATGCCACTCGCATTCCCGGCTCGGCCTCAGCCGGCCTCGCGCGCACTCACACGCCGGGAAGACGCACCGAATGCGCGCGCAGTACCTTCACGACGTCGGGCGCCGGCCAGCCCGTCACCGAATACCGCAGCGGCAGCAGATCGGGATCGGGCATCATTCCGACCACGTCGGTAACCACGGGGAACGGCACCGCGAAGTTCTCGGTCTGGTCGGCCGAGATGAAGGCCATGTAGTCAACCGCAGGCAACGCCCAGGCCAGTCCGTCACCCCACACCGTCATCGTGCACAACCCCCGCGCGGTCTTCACCAACTGGACGTGACCGACGCGCACGTCGAGCATGCGCTCGGCGTAGAACGTCTGCAGGCGGTCGGCCTGCCTCAAATACTCGGTCTGCGCCAGCACCGACCGGGCCCGCACCGCCAACGGCCGCAGCGGGGAGGGTCCGGCGACGTCCAGTGGCACGATGGTGTCGCCGGCGATCGTGTACGCCTGGGGGGAGATGGGCACCGCGGACTCCCGGTACAGCCGATCGGCGGCGGCGAAGAACTCCGGGGCCACCTCGGGGTCGTCGGTGCACACCAGCAGCACCTCGTCGCCCGGGAAGAACACCAGCGGGCGCGCTGCGCGCTCGTCGGCGAACGCGCTGAGCCACCCGGGCACCAGCACCGCCGAGTCGCAGTAGCTGTTGCCGTCGCCGAGCAGGTGGCCCACCCGCTGCTGTTGCGGTTGGGGTGGGTAATGGGCGGCGATGTTGGCGCGCGCGACGGCGAACATTCGCTCGGCGTCCACGCCCCACATCGCGGTTTCGCGCTGCGTGACGACCATGCGGGCGTCCCCGGTGTCAAGGATCGCCAGTTCGTGGACGAACGGCCACAGCGGGCGTATCCACGGCCGGCTGCCGTCGGCGGTGACGGCGCCGGCGTAGCTCACCGGCCGCAGGATCGATCGCAGCATCGGGGACACGTCGCCCCACCCGACGGCCGGTGGCCGCATACCGGCGTCGAGCCGGTCCCGGATGTGCCGGGCCCGTTCGGCATCCGGCAGCTGCTGCACCTCGTAGTACACGCGGTCGAGAAGTACTCGCCGGCCGTCGCCGAGGCGAGCCAGAAAGCCGCTGGGATCGAATTGGGCATCCGCATGGCCCCACGACCTCAGGTCCGCCAGGATCGCGTCGACGAATTCCGGCACGGGATAGGGTCGAACCCGCTCGACGTCGGCAGCTCCCGCCACGTCGTGCATCGTATGCCGCACGATGCGCTCGGGCCGGCATCGCGGGTACGGGACCTGACCCCGCTTCGCCACTAACACGCGCACAATGACACGCTGGGACAGTCTGAAACACGCGGGGACACGCTGGGAGCAAACTTAGGGAGGGCCAATGACATCACGGGGCGAATCGGCGGTTCTGATCTTGGCCGCCGGCGCGGGCACCAGAATGCGGTCGGACACCCCCAAGGTGTTGCATCGGATCGGCGGCCGCAGCATGCTGTCGCACGTTCTGCACGCCGTCGCCAAAGTCGCGCCGCAACATCTCGTCGTCGTGCTCGGCCATCAACGCGACCAGGTCGTGCCGGCCGTCGCCGAGCTTGCCGACGCTCTGGCACGGCAGATGGACGTCGCCGTCCAGGATCAGCCGTTGGGCACCGGGCACGCCGCGCTGTGCGGCCTGTCTGCTCTTCCCGCCGGATTCGACGGTGTCGTGGTGATCACGTCGGGCGACACTCCGCTGCTGGACGCAGACAAGCTGGCCGACCTGATCGCCACCCACGGTTCGGAACCCGCCGCAGTGACCGTGCTGACCACCACCCTCGCTGACCCGACCGGATACGGCCGCATCCTTCGGACCCAGGACCGCGAAATCATCGCGATCGTGGAACACGCCGACGCCACCCCGTCGCAGCAGGCGATCAAGGAGATCAACACCGGTGTCTACGCCTTCGACATCGGCCCGCTGCGCTCGGCCCTGAGTCGGCTATCATCCGACAACGCCCGCCAAGAGCTGTACCTGACGGACGTCATCGAGATCCTGCGTTCGGACCACCTCGTCGTACACGCCAAGCACATCGAAGACAGCCGGTTGGTGATGGGCGTCAACGACCGCGTCCAGCTCGCCGCCGTGGGCGCCGAACTCAACCGCCGGATCCTGACGGGCCACCAGTGCGCGGGTGTCACCATCGTGGATCCGGGGAGCACCTGGATCGACGTCGACGTCACCATCGGCCAAGACACCGTCATCCAGCCGTTCACCCAACTGCTGGGCGCCACCCACATCGGCGACCGGTGCACTATCGGACCGGACACCTCGCTCACCGACGTCACCGTCGGCGATGCCGCGGCGGTGGTGCGCACCCACGGTTCGCGGTCGACCATCGGTCCTGGGGCCGATGTCGGCCCGTTCACCTATCTGCGCCCCGGCACGTCTCTGGGCGCCGAAGCCAGGCTCGGCGCTTTCGTCGAGGTCAAGAACTCCGTCATCGGGGCCAGCACAAAGGTTCCCCATCTGACATATGTCGGCGACGCGGACATCGGCGAGCACAGCAACATCGGTGCGGCCAGCGTGTTCGTCAACTACGACGGTGAAACCAAGCGGCGCACGCGCGTGGGGTCGCATGTGCGAACCGGTTCCGACACGATGTTCGTGGCCCCTGTCACGGTAGGCGACGGCGCCTACACGGGTGCGGGCACCGTCCTGAGGCAGGACGTTCCGCCGGGGGCGTTGGCGGTGTCGGACAACGCGCAGCGAAACATCGAAGGCTGGGTGGAGCGCAAGCGCCCCAACAGCGCCGCGGCCAAGGCCGCCCATGAAGCGTCGCGACAGGGCCGGCCCGCCCGGCCGGCCGAAGACTGATCGACGGCTGCTCGACCTCCATGGGTCGCGAATCGGCCACCCGACGGCAAAACGCGGATGTGGCTACGTACCATTGGCCCATAGCGACCACCGACCGGCGGGGGCAGCACACGTGAGCCACGACTGGACCGACAACCGCAAGAGCCTGATGCTGTTCTCGGGCCGAGCACACCCCGAGCTTGCCGAACAAGTCGCCAAGGAACTCGACACCGAGGTGACGGCGCAGACGGCGCGGGACTTCGCTAACGGCGAGATATTCGTGCGATTCGACGAATCGGTGCGCGGCTGCGACGCCTTCGTGCTGCAGAGCCACCCTTATCCGCTCAACCAGTGGCTGATGGAACAGCTGATCATGATCGACGCGCTCAAGCGCGGCAGCGCCAAACGCATCACCGCGATTCTCCCGTTCTATCCCTACTCGCGGCAGGACAAGAAGCACCGCGGGCGTGAGCCGATCTCGGCCCGGCTGGTCGCCGACCTGCTCAAGACGGCCGGCGCCGACCGCATCGTGTCGGTGGACCTGCACACCGACCAGATCCAGGGCTTCTTCGACGGCCCGGTGGACCACATGCGCGGGCAGTCGGTGTTGTGCGGCTACATCGCCGAGAACTACAGCGACTGCGACATGGTGGTGGTGTCCCCCGACTCGGGACGCGTGCGAGTGGCCGAGAAGTGGGCCGACGCATTGGGCGGCGTACCACTGGCCTTCATCCACAAGACCCGTGACCCGTTGGTGCCCAACCACGTCAAGTCCAACCGCGTGGTCGGGGAAGTCGAAGGCAAGACCTGCATTCTGACCGACGACATGATCGACACCGGCGGAACGATCGCGGGCGCGGTCGAGCTGCTCAAGCAGGACGGCGCCAAGGACGTCATCATCGCCGCAACGCACGGTTTGCTTTCGGAACCCGCCTCACAGCGACTCGCCGAGAGCGGCGCCCGGGAGGTCATCGTCACCAATACCCTGCCGATCAGCGAGGAGAAGACGTTCCCGCAGCTTACGGTGTTGTCGATTGCCCCCCTGCTGGCGTCGACCATCCGAGCGGTGTTCGAGAACGGTTCGGTGACAGGGCTCTTCGACGGGTCGGCCTGAATGGCGGACGACACCGGGGCGACGATCTTCCACAATCCGCGCTGCAGCACCTCCCGCAAAACGCTGGAACTGTTGCGCGTCAACGGCATCGAGCCGTCCGTCGTGCTGTACCTGAACAGCCCGCCCAGCCGCGAAGAGCTGGCCGAGATGATCTCCAACGCCGGGCTGACGGTACGTGACGCAGTGCGCAAGCGGGAGTCGCTGTACACCCAACTGAACCTGTCGGAGGCCGGCGACGACGAACTGCTCGACGCGATGGCCACCCACCCGATCCTCATCGAGCGTCCGTTCGTCATAACCGGCAAGGGCACCCGGCTGGCCCGACCGGTCGACACCGTGCGCGACATTCTCTGACCGGCCCGCAGTGTCACTTCCGGCCGGGCCGGTTGAGGGCGGCAACCCCCGGTCCGGTGAGGACGGCCGCTTCCGGACAACTACCCTGGCTTCCATGAGTTCCTGGAGTTCCTGGACCGCCGCCGATCTGCCCTCGTTTGCCGGACGCACCGTCATCGTCACGGGCGCCAACAGCGGCCTCGGCGAGGTGACCGCCCGTGAACTGGCACGGGTGGGCGCCCGGGTGATTCTGGCCTGCCGCAATCTCGACAAGGGCAACGCTGCCGCGGCAGGCATGATCGGCGATGTCGAGGTCCGTAAGCTCGACCTGCAGAGTCTGGAGTCGGTGCGCGAATTCGCCGCGGGCGTCTCAGCGGTCGACGTCTTGATCAACAACGCGGGCATCATGGCCGTGCCCTACGCGGTGACCGTCGACGGATTCGAAAGCCAGATCGGCACCAACCACCTCGGACATTTTGCGCTGACCAACCTGCTTCTGCCGAAGATCACCGACCGCGTGGTCACGGTGTCGTCGGCGATGCACCTGCTGGGCTACATCAGCATCAACGACCTGAACTGGAAGGCCCGCCCATACCTTGCGTGGCCGGCATACGGACAGTCCAAACTGGCCAACCTGCTGTTCACCATGGAATTGCAGCGCCTCCTCGACGCTGCCGCGTCCCCGCTGAAGGCGCACGCGGCACATCCCGGCTATTCGGCCACCAACCTGCAGGGCAACACCGGCAGGCGGTTGGGTGACGCGCTCGTCGGAATCGGCACCCGCCTGATCAGCACCGACGCGTCCTTCGGTGCCCGCCAGACGCTCTACGCGGCCTCCCAGGATCTTCCGGGCAATACCTACATCGGTCCGCGCTACGCGGTACGGGGTCCCAGCGGACCGACGTGGCGCACTCCCTTGGCCAAAGACGCCCGTAAAGCGAAGGCGCTGTGGACCCTGTCCGAGGATCTCACCGGTACTGAATTTCCGCTTTGAGCACCGCTTCGGCTAGTCTGGCGTCGCGTCACGGCGAGGGTGGCAGTCGGCCACCGTGATCGACGGGAACCCGCTTTCTATTCGATTGCTGCCGCCCTCCCCGTGCACCGATGACATCCAGCGACACCAGATGACACCGAGGAGCAACGTGTCCGGCAAGGCAGCCTCCACCACTTCGAACAACCTGACCGCCTCGATTCGCACCGAGACTGGCAAAGGCGCGTCGCGCCGTGCCCGCCGCGACGGCAAAGTCCCCGCGGTCCTCTACGGGCACCACAGCGATCCTCAGCACCTGCTGCTTTCGGCTCATGACTTCTCCGCGGTTTTGCGGCGCTCGGGCACCAACGCGGTGCTCGTCCTCGACATCAACGGCAAAGAGCAGTTCGCACTGACCAAAGCGCTGGATATTCATCCGATCCGGCGCACCATCCAGCACGCCGACCTGCTGGTGGTCCGCCGCGGTGAAAAGGTGACGGTCGAGGTGAACGTCACCGCCGAAGGCGAAACCGCGTCCGGAACGCTGGTCACCCAGGAAGCCACCGCCGTCGAGATCGAGGCCGAGGCCCTGTCGATCCCCGACCAGCTGACGGTTTCGATCGAAGGCGCCGAGGCGGGTACACAGATCACCGCGGGTAAGATCGTCCTGCCCGCCGGCGTCACCCTCGTCTCCGATCCCGAGCTGCTGGTCATCAACGTGGTGGTGGCCCCGACCGCCGAGGACCTAGACTCAGAGGGTGCCGGCGAGCCCGAAGGCGCCAAGCCCGCCGAATCCGGTGGCGAGGGCGACGGCACCGAATCCGAGTAAACGGCTCCCGGCATGGCCGAACCCCTGCTGGTGGTCGGCCTGGGAAACCCCGGACCGAACTACGCCAAGACCCGGCACAACCTGGGATACCTGGTCGCCGACATCCTCGCGGCGCGCATCGGCGCGCCGCTGAAGGTGCACAAGAAGTCCGGTGCCGAGATCGTCACCGGGCGCTTGGGCGGACGGTCGGCGATCGTGGCCAGGCCCCGCGTATACATGAACGAGTCAGGCCGACAGGTCGGTGCGCTGGCGAAGTTCTACTCAGTGGCGCCGGCCGACATCATCGTCGTGCACGACGAACTCGACATCGAGTTCGGACGCATTCGGCTCAAACTGGGAGGCGGGGAAGGCGGCCACAACGGCCTGCGTTCAGTGGCGGCCTCGTTGGGCACCAAAGACTTCCAACGCGTACGGATCGGTATCGGTCGCCCGCCCGGCCGCAAGGATCCGGCCGCCTATGTGCTGGAGCCCTTCACCGTTGCCGAACGTGCCGAGGTGCCCACAATCTGCGAACAGGCCGCAGACGCCACCGAACTGCTGTTGCAGCTCGGGTTGGAGTCGGCGCAGAACACCGTCCACGCCTGGGGGTGACCCGCTTCGTTTCGGCGGCTCTGCCCTTACGCGGCTCTGCCCTTACGCAGCTTTCTCCTTGGCGGCTCTCCTTCGGTGAGCGTGCGCAGATACGTAGCAGATCCGGTGTGTCCGGAGCGCTACACGCACGCTCGCGGGGAGGGAGATGGCCTCGCGGGAGGGTAGCTCGGGGGGTCTCCGGGCTAGGTGACCAGGGCCACCGAGGTGGCCCGCCGCAGCTTGCCCGACGGAGTCTTCGGGATGGTGCCGGGACCCAGCACCACGACATTGCGCGGACGCATGTCCACCTCTGCCAGCACCTCGTGGGCGACCTGGTGCTCGATCCGACGAACCTCGACCGGATCCTGGTAGGCGTTGGATTCCACCGCGACCGCGAAGCTCTCGCGCGAGTGACCGGCGTCCAGTCGGACCGCGACCGCACAACCCGGACGCACGCCCTCGACACGACTCGCGGCACGCTCGATGTCGGTCGGGTAGATGTTGCGGCCAGCCATGATGATGACGTCTTTGACGCGGCCGCACACCACGACGTGGTCGTTTTCAGTGAGGTAGCCCAGGTCACCGGTGTCGTACCAGCCGTGCTCGTCCTGGGCCGGGATGAAACCGCCCATGGTGACGTAGCCCGGGGTCAGCGACTCGCCGCGCAGCTCGATGACGCCGACACCCCGGTGCGGCATCACGTTGCCGTGCTCGTCGACAATCCGGGCCTCCAGGTCGTTCAACAGCGGCCCGAGTGTCGCAAGCCGCCGGGTGTTGCCCTTGGTGGCCGGAACCGCCTGCCGCAGCGCGGCCAACAGATCGGCATCAACCTCGTCGACCACCAGACCGGCGCCGCATTCGGAGAACGACACCGCCAGCGTCGTCTCCGCCATTCCGTAGGCCGGCAGCACCGCCGAGGCCTTCAGACCGAACGGCTTGCCGGCCTCCACCAGATCGTCGACGTCCGACGGGTCGACCGGCTCGGCCCCCGACAGGGCGAAGCGCAACGTCGACAGGTCGAACTCGCCGGGTTTGGCCTGGCGGCGCAGGCGTTTGGCCAGCAGCGCGTACGCGAAGTTCGGGGCGGCGGTCATCGTGCCGTTGTATTTGTCGATCAGCCGCGCCCACAACAACGTGTCACGCAGGAAATCCATCGGGGTGACCTTGACCAACTCGGCGCCGAAGTACATCGGAATGGTCAAGAAGCCCACCATCCCCATGTCGTGGAAGCAGGGCAGCCAGCTGACCATCACGTCCTTTTCCACGTCGTACTCGGCACCGACGAACATCGCCTCGGCGTTGGAGTAGATGTTTCGGTGGGTGATCTGGACCGCCTTGGGCGAGCCCGTGGACCCGGACGTCAACTGCATGAGCGCGAGGTCGTCTTCGCCGGTTTCGATCGGGTCGATCGGTTCCGACTCGAGCAAGTCGGCCACCAGCAGGACCTTGACGCCCTTTTCCTCCAACACGGGTCCGGCGATGAGGAACGGGTCGGAGATTACGACCGCTTTGGCCTCGATCATCGTAATGACATTCATGGTGTCCTCGGCCCACACCACCAGGTCGGTGCGCGGGGTCGGCTGATGCAGCATGGTCAGGCTGGCGCCGCGCATCCACAAGCCCTGCGCCAACGGCGCGATCTCGACGGGAGCACCCACGAGCACGCCAACCGCGTCGCCGTGGCCGATGCCCGCGGCCGCCAGGCCACCGGCGACGCGGCGAGCACGCTCGTGCACCTCACCCCACGTCTGCCGGATTGCGTTGTGCGGTTCACCGGTGACCATGCCCTTGGTGCTGATCCGAGCGTTCTCGTACATATTCTCGGTGAACCTGCTCACGCGGACCTCCTCGACTTCCGGAACGACTCACACCCCGGGGGTGACGGCATCCAGGCATCAATCGTGCGCCCGGACACGGCCTCCCATGAGGAGGCGCGCACACACAATTGAGCGGCGGTTGAGTCTCGGTTCGGCTCAAATCGGCGATGCGTCGCGCCACCGGGTACACCGGTGGGGCGAGCCCACGCGCCGCGACGAATCATCGCGCCTATCTTAGGCTCCTCTTAAGTAACTAACAAACTATCCGGGATAACTGGGGCGGGTGTCACAACACCGTGCCGGGCACCACCCGCGCGCCGTGCACTGGCCCGCTGACGACCCGGACGGTACGGCAGACTCCGGCGCCGGCCAGCTCGGCGCTCAGCTCGACGGCGGAGGCCGCCGACGCACACAAGAATGCGCAGGTCGGCCCCGAACCCGAGACGATCCCGGCAAGCGCCCCGGCCTCGGTGCCGGCGCGCAGAGTGCGACGCAACGACGGATTGAGGCTGACCGCCGCGGGCTGCAGCTCGTTGCCCAGCAGCGGAGCCAGGACGGTGGGATCTCCGGAGGCCAGCGCCGCCAGAACCGGCTCGGCATCATCCAGGCGGGGCGGCACCCCGACATCGCGCAGCCGGTCGAGTTCGGCGAACACCGCCGCGGTTGACAGACCGGCGCGCCCGAAGGCGAGCACCCAGTGGAACGTGTTGCGGGACAAGACCGTGGCCAGTTCTTCACCCCGCCCCGTAGCGAGGGCGGTGCCGCCGTGCAGCGCGAACGGGACGTCGCTGCCCAGCCGTGCAGCTAGCGTGTGCAGGTCCCGCCGGGGCACTCCCTGTTCCCACAGCGCATTCATCGCCACCAGCACGGCCGCGGCGTCCGCACTCCCGCCCGCCATGCCGCCGGCGACCGGGATGGACTTGTCGATCGTGATGGTGACGTCGGGGGCTCGCCCGACGTGGTCGGCAAGCAGTACTGCGGCCTGCCAGGCGAGGTTGCGTTCATCGACGGGCACCTGATCGGCGCCCTCCCCCACCACGTCAATCGATGTGACGTCGGCGGTTCGCACCGTGACCTCATCGAACAGCGAAACCGCGTGAAACACGGTCGTGAGTTCGTGGTAGCCGTCATCGCGCCGGCCACCCACGGCCAGGTAGAGATTCACCTTGCCCGGTACCCGGACGGTGACCGACCCGGTAGGCACCCATTCAGCGGCAGTATTGCCGTTGGACGCGCTCACCGCACGAGACTAACCGGCTGCGCTGGTCAGCGGGGCCACGCGCGCGACAATTGCGCCGGCGCGGCGTCAGAGGATGGGGAGTTGCTGCTGCGGCTGCTCGACTGCACCCGAACGCTGCAGCAGCCTTACGAATTCGACGATGGACAGAGTCTCGCCGCGACGCGCGGGATCGATGCTGGCCGCCAGGAGCCGACTCGCCGACGCGTTGCCCGAACCGGCCCACTCCAAAAACGCGTTGCGCGACGTCTTGCGGCGCTGCGAGAACGCGATGTCGATCAGTTCGAACACCTGGTCGCGGAAGCCGTCGTCGGTCGGCCACGGCGATGTCTCGTAGCGGTCCAACCGGACCAGGCCCGAGTAGACCCGCGGGATCGGCCAGAACACCGTCGGCGACACCATCCCGTAGCGGCGCACCCGGCCGTAGAAGCGGATCTTCGCGCTCGGCACGCCGTAGTCCTTGTTGGAGGGCTCGGCGGCCAGCCGCTCGGCAACTTCGGCCTGCACCATCACCATCACCGTGCGAATGGTCGGAAACTCGGCCAGCAGGTGCAGCAGAGCCGGCACCGCGATGTTGTACGGAAGGTTGGCCACCAGCGCCGTCGGCTGCGTTTCGACGTCGGACCGACGCAGCGTCAAGATGTCGCGGTTGAGCACCACCAGCCGGTGAATCTCGCTGTGCGAGTGCTCGGCGACGGTGCGGGGCAGGCGTTGCGCCAAAACCGAATCGATCTCGACGGCCGTTACCGTGGCTCCACGGTCCAGCAAGCCCAGGGTCAGCGAACCCAGACCGGGGCCCACCTCGAGCACCGAGTCGTGCTTGTTGACGCCGGAAGCGGACACGATACGCCGAACGGTGTTGGCGTCGTGGACGAAGTTCTGACCCAGCGACTTACGTGGCCGGAAATCAAGTTCCTTCGCCAGATTCCTGATCTCGGTACGGCCGAGCAACCGAATAGTCAGAATGCACCTGCCCTTACGCTACACACCGGCCACGCTCCCCACCCCTGGCTCGCTCGAGTTACCTCTGCGATGGCAATCTGCTCTTCACGGGTTGCCAAGTCCGCACGTTGAGCATATCTTAGCCCACCTTGACGCTCCCACGTGTTTTGATCGAATTGGACACCGCCGAAATATCCATTGCCCGTATTGATTGCCCAGTTGCCGCCCGACTCGCACGACGCCAGCGCATCCCAGATACGACCGTTGGACACCGGGGGAACTTCGGTGCCGGGCTTTGCGCCGACCCGCAGCACCGCGTCACGGGCCGGTTCCACCACCGTGTTGGCCACCGGCAGGCGGCCCCTCTCAACGCCGTCGACGGTCACGACGGCAAACGTCACGTCCTGCGTTCCCGGGTTGCCCGGATCGGCGAGCACCTGGCGGCTCATGTTCAGCGCGGGATCCTCGATCCGCTGTGCGCTGGGCTGCAGCGGCAACCGCTCCGTGACCTGCCGAATCCGGATGCGGGTGACCTGGATCTGCATGCCGGCCACGATGGGCGACGACGCATCCGGGACCACACGGTCACGCTGTTGCAGCGGGGCGCCCGCGGCGGCCAGCATCGCCTCGACGTCCGGAGCCGCCAGATGGACCGTCCGAACCACACCGCTGTCGGCGATCTGGACGGTCTTGGCGCTGACCACGGGCAGTGCCATTCCGTGGAGCGGCACGCGGGTGCCGCGCGAGGCGGCAGCCGGGGCCGTGTCGGTCATCGCCAGCTCAGCCAGAGCCTCGTCCACCGTGGAGGCAGTGGTCCAGAATTGCTTGCTGTCCTGGCCGTCCAGGGAGATCTGCAGCGGCCTGCTGCGGCGCAGCACGATGGTCTCGCTGTCCCGGACGGGCTGGTCAGCCGCTGGGTAGAGGTCGTCGCGGTCGTCGACGTCGAAGCCGTTCTCCCGAACCACATCGATCACCCGGGATTTCATGGTCGCAACCCGCAGCGGCGAACCGTCGACGGTAAGGGTCACGGTCTTGTGCGCGGCGACCGCTTGGCCGCCCGCAAAGCCGAGTGCGACCAGTGTCGCCGCGGTCACCATGCGGAGCAGCGGTGATCGCGATCGGTGCAGTCTTGTCAGTGTGTTCATAGCGTGGCTCATAGCGTGTGGTCCAGAGTCATTACTTCGGTACGGGCACTCGGTGACCCGGTTAATCACGAGACGGTAACGAACTGGACTCAGCGAGGCAACTCCTGAATCCAGGTCCGGAGGCTCTTATCGAGCCCGCAGTCCCTTTTTGTCTATTAGATGTCCGCCAAAAAATGCAAACCGTAGATTCGCTTCGCGTTTGCTGTGGTATCTCTCGCGATCTCCTCCGCCGGCCTCCCGGTCACCTGCGCGAGCGCGCGAACGGTATAGGGCAGGCAATACGGCTCGTTCGGCGCTCCGCGGTAGGGATGTGGGGCCAGAAACGGCGCGTCGGTCTCGACCAGCAGCCTGTCCGCGGGAATCACCACTGCGGCCCGACGCAGCTCATCAGCGTTTTTGAAGCTGACGGTGCCCGACAGGCTCAGCATCCAGCCGGCGTCGGCGCAGGCCCGCGCCATGTCCGGCCCCGAGGAGAAGCAATGGAAGATCACCGCGTCCGGGGCGCCCTCGGCACGCAGGACGTCGAGCACCTCCGCGTCGGCCTGCCGGTTGTGGATCATCAGCGGTTTTCCGGTTCGTTTGGCCAGGTAGATATGCCAAGCAAAGGCCTCGAGCTGCGCGGCCTGCTCCGCGCAGCCCTGAAGCCTGCCCGGCCAGTACATGTCCATCCCGGTCTCACCGACGGCGACAACCCGGGGATGGGCGGCCAGTTCCGCCAGAACCGCCCTGGCGGAGTCGTCGAGGGCGTTTGCCCGGGTCGGGTGTAACGCGACCGCCGCGTAAACCCTCGGGTCCCATTCGGCCGCCCGAACCGCCCACCGCGCCGCATCGAGATCGTCGGCGATCGTAACGACGGCCCGTACCCCCACGGCGGCAGCCCGGTCGACGATGGCGCGCACATCGTCGGCGTCGACGGCACCGCAGGCGTCCAAGTGAGTGTGAGCGTCGATCAACGGGGCAAGCGGCTCCGGCGGCGGTGGCGGCTCCCGGTCGGATGAACGTTTGGATACCACGCCCACACCATAAAATGGTCCACCTGATGAGCCAGCCTTTCTACATCACCACGGCAATCGCCTACCCCAACGGCGCCCCCCACGTCGGGCACGCCTACGAGTACATCGCCAGCGACGCCATCGCGCGGTTCAAGCGACTCGACGGCTTCGACGTCCGCTTCCTGACCGGAACCGACGTACACGGCCTCAAGATGGCCCAGACCGCGGAGTCCGAAGGGGTCGCGACCGCCGACCTGGCGCAGCGCAACTCCGAGGTGTTCGAGCGGCTTCAGGAAAGGCTCGGCATCTCGTTCGACCGCTTCATCCAGACCTCCGACGCGGACCACTTCGAGGCTTCCAAGGCGATCTGGCAACGGATGGCCGACGCCGGCGACGTCTACCTGGACACGTACGCGGGCTGGTACTCGGTGCGCGACGAGGCCTACTTCACCGACGCCGACACGCGGGTGGGCGACGACGGCGTCCGGGTGGCCGTCGACACCGGCGCTCCGGTCACCTGGACGGAGGAGCAGACCTACTTCTTCCGGCTGTCGGCCTACACCGACAAGCTGCTGGCGCACTACGCGGCGCATCCGGAATTCATCGGCCCCGACGTGCGCCGCAACGAGGTGGTCCGCTTCGTCTCCGGCGGCCTCAACGATTTCTCGATTTCGCGCACCTCGTTCGACTGGGGCGTGCCGGTGCCCGGGCATCCCGATCACGTGATGTACGTGTGGGTGGACGCGTTGACCAACTATCTGACCGGTGTCGGCTTTCCCGATACCGAGTCGGCGTCCTTCCGCCGGTACTGGCCGGTCGACCTGCACATGATCGGCAAGGACATCATCCGGTTCCATACCGTCTACTGGCCGGCGTTTCTCATGTCGGCGGGTATCGAGCTGCCGCGCAGGGTCTTCGCGCACGGGTTCGTGTTCAACCGGGGCGAGAAAATGAGCAAGTCGGTGGGCAACGTCGTCGACCCGGTCGACCTGGTCGACGCGTTCGGGGTCGATCAGGTGCGCTACTTCCTGCTCCGCGAGATTCCGTTCGGTCAGGACGGCAGCTACAGCGAGAAGGCAATCATCGGCCGGATCAACTCCGATCTGGCCAACGAGCTGGGCAATCTGGCCCAGCGGTCGCTGT
>CAZEHT010000041.1:0-30166 GCA_964511995.1 uncultured Mycobacterium sp. | reverse complement strand
CCTAGACGGACACGTCCTACCCGCTGACCCGTCGCGCTGGACGGATCTCCCGGGGCAACGCGAATACCAGTGTCTCGTTCGCCGTGGTCACCGGCTGGACGGTCTGGTAGCCGTAGGTGGCCAGGCGATCCAAGACGCCCCGCACGAGCACCTCGGGCACTGACGCACCCGACGTCACACCGATGGTCGACACACCGTCAAGCCAGGCCGGGTCGATGTCCTCGGCGTAGTCGACCAAATGGGCGGCGTGCGAACCGGCGCCGAGCGCCACCTCGACCAGACGCACCGAGTTCGACGAATTGCGGGAACCGACCACGATCACCAGCTCGCACTCCGGGGCCATGGCCTTGACCGCGACCTGACGATTCTGTGTCGCGTAGCAGATGTCGTCGCTGGGCGGATCCTGAAGGTTAGGGAAACGCTCCCGCAGGCGATGCACGATCTCCATCGTCTCGTCGACGGACAGCGTCGTCTGCGACAGCCAGATCACCTTGTCCTCGTCGCGCACAATGACGTCATCCACAGCATCCGGGCCGTCCACGAGCTGCACGTGATCCGGGGCCTCGCCAGCCGTGCCGATGACCTCCTCATGGCCTTCGTGGCCGATCAGGAGAATGTCGTAGTCGTCGCGGGCGAACCTCTTGGCCTCGTTGTGCACCTTGGTCACCAACGGGCAGGTGGCGTCGATCACCCGCAAACCGCGGTCGGAGGCCGACTGGTGCACCATCGGCGCGACACCGTGCGCCGAGAAGACGACGATCGCCCCCTCGGGCACCTCATCGGTCTCGCGGACGAACACCGCGCCGGCTTTGGCCAGTGTTTCCACCACATGCCGGTTGTGCACGATCTCGTGGCGCACGTAGACGGGAGCGCCGTGTTTTTCCAGGGCACGTTCGACGGTCTCGACGGCGCGGTCCACTCCCGCGCAGTACCCGCGGGGTTCGGCGAGCAGGACCCGCTTGCCGCCGTCGACGGCAGACGCGGCGCTCGTCGCGGCGGAGCGGGATGACCCGGGAATACCCATGTTGACGGTGGCCGACATGGGTCAAGGTTACTTACCCGCCGTGGCGTGAAGCCACCCAACGACCCCGCCAGTAGTGTGGCAGCCATGTCTAACGCACCGTACGGGGTCCGGCTGTTGGTCGGGGTTGCGGCAACCGCTATCGAGGAGACCTTGAAGCTGCCGCATACGATCCTCACCTACCCGATGACGCTCGCGAGCCAGCTGGCACAATTGGTGATGAAACTGCAGCAGGACCTGGCCGACCTGGCGATCAAAGGGGACGCCACCCTGGAGAGCCTGTTCCCGCCGAAGGACGAGCAGCCTCCCTGGGCGACCTTCGATGAAGACCTCGAAGACGCCGCGCCCGCCGCCGATGCGACAACCCGCCGCACCGAGGGGCGATTCGCGCTCTACACGATGCCCGAGTCAGCTGATAGTGACAACGGCTCTGCTGCTACCCCGCCGGCCGCCGGCCCCTCTCCCGCGGCACCGGCCGTTGCCGCAGACATCGACTACGACGGCCTGACACTCGCCCAGCTTCGGGCGCGGGTGCAGTCGCTGTCCGTCGGCGAACTCGAGGACTTGCTGGCCTACGAGGAGGCCAACAAGTCCCGTGCGCCGTTCCAGACATTGCTTGCCAACAGGATCATCCGCGCCTCGGCCAAGTGACTCCGCATTGACCGGGGCCGCGCTGGGCTCCTCGCCGGAGAATCCCTACCCCGTGCGCGCCGTCGCAATCCGGGTAGCGGGGTGGATCGACAAACTCGGCATGGTGTGGGTCGAGGGCCAGATCGCGCAGCTCAACATGCGGCCCGGCACGGCCACCGCGTTCATGGTTCTACGCGATCCGGCCGCGGACATGTCGCTGAGCATCAGCTGCTCCCGCGAACTCATGCTCGCAGCACCGGTGAAACTCCGCGAAGGCGTTCAGGTCGTCGTGTTCGGCAAGCCCACCTTCTTCACCGGGCGGGGGACTTTCTCGTTGCGGGCCAGCGAGATTCGTGCCGTCGGCGTCGGCGAGCTGTTGGCCCGTATCGAGCGTCTGCGGCGACTGCTCGGCGCGGAGGGACTGTTCGACACCCGCCTCAAACGGCCCATCCCTTTCCTGCCGCGGACGGTGGGCCTGATCACCGGACGCGGCAGCGCCGCCGAACACGATGTGACGACCGTGGCAGTGACGCGCTGGCCCGCCGTGCGATTCGACATCCGCAACACCGCAGTGCAGGGGCCGAACGCGGTGGCGCAGATCGTCGAGGCGCTCATCGAGTTGGACGCCCGCGCCGAGGTCGACGTGATCGTGATCGCGCGTGGCGGCGGAAGCGTCGAAGACCTGCTGCCGTTCTCCGATGAAACGCTGTGCCGGGCGATCGCGGCGTGCACGACGCCGGTCGTCAGCGCGGTCGGGCACGAACCCGACAACCCGCTGTGCGACCTGGTCGCCGACCTGAGGGCAGCGACGCCGACCGACGCCGCCAAGCGGATCGTGCCCGACGCCGCCGCGGAATCGGCCTCGGTGTCTGAGCTGCGTCGGCGCGCCGACCGCGCGTTGCGAAACTGGGTATCGCGCGAGGACCGTCACCTCCAACACTTGTGCAGCAGGCCCGTGCTGGCCGAACCGCGGCAGATACTGACCGCTCGGTCGGAGGAAATCCGGCGCGCAACCGTCGCGATACGCCGCGACATCACCCGACTCGTTCTCACCGAAACCGACCGCATCGGTCACCTGTCGGCACGATTGGCGACACTGGGCCCGGCCGCCACCCTGGCAAGGGGGTATTCCGTGGTGAGTGCCGGCGCGCGCGTCCTCCGATCGGTTGCCGACGCCCCCGCGGGAATGCGGTTGCGGATCCGGATGGCCGACGGCGCGGTCACGGCAGTGAGTCAGGGGGCATCGGAATGACCGAAGAGCAGGACGCAAGGGACGTGAGCGAGCTCGGTTACGAGGAATGCCGCGACGAACTCGTCGAGGTGGTGCAGCTACTGGAGCGGGGCGGTCTCGACCTCGACGCGTCGCTCGAACTGTGGGAGAGAGGCCAGAAACTCGCCCGGCGCTGCGAAGAGCATCTGGCCGGAGCCCGACGCCGCATCGAGGACGCACTTGCCGCCGACGACGGCGGCTGACAAGCACACCCAGAGCCCCAGCTGCTGCTGAGAGCGAGAATTCGGCGGAATTCTTGCTCCTAGCACCTTTTCAATGCGCTTTTCAATGACCGGTCGCCCCGTAGGGTCAGATGAGGCAGCCCCATCTACCCGATCCGTGCACGCCGAAAGTGAGGCAACGATGCCTGCGACGAAGCCCAACATTCTCGTCATCTGGGGCGACGACATCGGGATCTCCAACCTCAGTTGCTACAGCATGGGCCTGATGGGCTACCGCACGCCCAACATCGATCGCATCGTGCGCGAAGGCATGCTGTTCACCGACTCCTACGGTGAGCAGAGCTGCACGGCGGGCCGGTCGTCCTTCATTACCGGGCAAAGCGTGTACCGCACGGGGCTGTCCAAGGTGGGCATGCCCGGCATCGATGTCGGCATGTCCCCCGAGGATCCGACCATCGCCACGCTGCTCAAGCCGCTCGGTTATGCGACGGGACAGTCGGCAAGAACCATCTGGGCGACCTGAACAAATATCTGCCCACGGCACACGGTTTCGACGAGTTCTTCGGGAACCTGTATCACCTCAATGCCGAGGAGGAGCCCGAGCACCCCGACTACCCCACCGCCGAGGAAGCACCGACATTGCGTGCGGCGTTCTTACCGCGCGGGGTGATCCGATCGTGGGCCACCGAGGAGGAGTCCGATGAGGTCGACCCACGGTTCGGCCCGGTGGGCAAGCAGCGCATCGAGGACACCGGTGCGCTCACCAGGAAGCGGATGGAGACGATCGACGACGAGACCACCGCGGCGTGTATCGACTTCATCAAACGGCAGCACGATGCGGGCACGCCGTTCTTCGCCTGGATGAACACCACCCACGTGCACTTCCGCACGCACACCACGCCCGAAAGTGTGGGCCAGGCAGGTCGGTGGCAGTCGAGCTACCACGACACGATGATCGACCACGACCGCAATGTCGGCCAGCTGCTCGACGCCCTGGACGAGCTGGGTATCGCCGACGACACCATCGTCATCTGCTCCACCGACAACGGCCCGCACGCCAACACTTGGCCGGACGGGGCGACCACACCGTTCGCAGTGAAAAGAACACCAACTGGGAGGGCGCCTTCCGGGTACCGGAAATCATCCGCTGGCCCGGCAAGATCGCCGCGGGAGTCGTTTCGAATGAGATTGTGCAGCATCATGATTGGCTGCCGACCTTCTTGGCGGCCGCCGGCGAGCCCGACGTGGTGGAAAAACTCAAGGAGGGCTATCCGGCGGGTGAGCGAACGTACAGGGTCCACATCGACGGTTATGACCTGCTTCCGTACCTGACCGGTCAGGTCGACAGAAGCCCGCGCCGGGGCATGGTCTATTTCTCCGACGACTGCGACGTTCTGGGTATCCGGATCGAGAACTGGAAGATCGTTTTCATGGAGCAGCGCTGCCAGGGCACGCTGCAGATCTGGTTCGAGCCGTTCACCCGATTACGCGCGCCGAAGCTGTTCAATCTGCGCACCGATCCGTACGAACAGGCCGATGTCACCTCGAACACCTATTGGGAATGGTTCTTCGACCACGACTACATCGCGTTCATGGCCAACGCCGTGGTGATCCAGTTCTTGGAGACGTTCAAGGAATTCCCGCCGCGGCGTGAACCGGCGTCGTTCACCATCACCAACGCTGTCGAGAAGCTCAGCTCATTCCTCGAATCCAGGGGTGGTTGAGGCGGGTTCTGGACCGCGAAACCGACCGTGGCGGCCGAAGGGCTGGGCTATGTTCGGAAAGGGGGTAGGCAGAACATAAATTCGAGAGCGGGGCGACGAAATGCCTGACGGGAAGCCGAACATCTTGGTGATCTGGGGCGACGACATCGGGATCACGAATCTGAGCTGCTACAGCGACGGCCTGATGGGCTACCGCACACCCAACATCGACCGCATCGCCGACGAAGGTATGCGGTTCACCGATTCCTACGGTGAGCAGAGCTGCACCGCGGGCCGCGCCGCCTTCATCAGCGGCCAGAGCGTATATCGGACCGGCATGAGCAAAGTCGGGGTGCCCGGTGTCGACATCGGCTGGGCGGCGGAGGACCCGACCATCGCCGAGTTGCTCAAGCCGCTGGGCTACGCGACCGGCCAGTTCGGCAAGAACCATTTCGGCGACCTCAACAAGCACTTACCGACTGTGCACGGGTTCGACGAGTTCTTCGGCAACCTGTATCACCTCAACGCCGAGGAAGAGCCCGAGCAGTTCGACTACCCGCACAAAGATCAGTTTCCGCTGCTGCACCAGCTGGCAAAGCCGCGTGGCGTGCTCAAGTGCGCAGCGCTCGACACCGTGTCGGACGAACCCGATGACCCGAAATTCGGACCCGTCGGCAAGCAGACCATCGAAGACACCGGCCCTCTGACCAAGAAGCGGATGGAGACGATCGACGACGATGTAGCCGACGCCACCGTCGACTACATCAGGCGTCAGCACGAGGCCGGCACACCGTTCTTCGTGTGGTGCAACTTCACCCATATGCACCTCTACACGCATACCAAGCCGGAGAGCCGCGGGCAGGCCGGGTTATGGCAGTCCGGGTATCACGACACGATGATCGACCACGATCGCAACGTCGGGACGGTTCTCGATGTCCTCGACGTACTCGGCATCACCGAGGACACCATCGTGATCTATTCCACGGATAACGGCCCGCACCGTAACACCTGGCCCGACGGCGGTACCACCCCGTTCCGCAGTGAGAAGAACACCAACTGGGAAGGCGCCTTCCGGGTGCCGGAGATGATCCGCTGGCCCGGCAGAATCCCGGCCGGCGTGGTGTCCAACGAGATCATCCAGCATCACGATTGGATGCCCACGCTACTGGCCGCTGCCGGCGAGCCCGACATCATTGAGAAGCTCAGGAACGGCCACAAGGTCCACCTGCAGGGTGAAGACCGGCAGTTCAAGGTCCAGTTGGACGCGTTCAACCTGCTGCCGTATTTGACCGGCGAGGTCGACAAGAGCCCGCGGCGGGGCTTCTTCTACTTCTCCGACGACGGTGACCTGGTCGCGATGCGGTTCGAGAACTGGAAGGCGGTGTTCATGGAACAACGCTGCCAGGGCACGCTACAGGTGTGGGCCGAGCCTTTCGTAACGCTGCGGGTGCCCAAGCTGTTCAACCTCCGCACCGACCCGTTCGAATACGCCGACATAACCTCCAACGTCTACTACGACTGGTTACTGCACCACGACTTCTTCATCTTCTACATGACCGCCATGGCAACGAAGTTCCTCGAAACCTTCAAGGAGTTCCCGCCCCGCCACCCACCGGCAAGCTTCAGCGTCGACCAGGCCGTCGACAAGCTGCGCGCGTTCCTCTCGCAGGATTAGATGCTCGAGTCCTGGAACGACGGGCCCACGAAGTCGGCAATCACCGACTTCGTGGGTCGTGTCACCTCACCGGGCGGCCCCGCCTTCGTTCCGCCCGGGGAACGGATCGCGGTGTTCGACAACGACGGCACACTCTGGTGCGAGAAGCCGGCCTACATCCAGCTGGACTTCCTGATTCGAAGGCTGGCCGAACAGGTTGCCGCGGACCCGTCGCTGAAGCAGCGCCAGCCGTATGCCGCCGCTGCCGCGGGCGACCTGGGCTGGTTCGGCGAAGCGGTCACCAAGCACTACGACGGTGACGACTCGGCGATCGAAGCCCTTGCCGGTGGCCTGCTTTCGGCCTATCAGGGCCTAACGGTCGAGGAACACGCCGAGCGGGTGAAGGCCTTCTTCGCCAACGCCCAGCACCCAACCCTCAAGCGGCCGTATACCGCGTGCGGCTACGCGCCGATGGTCGGACTTCTTCGCTACCTGGAGGCCAACGATTTCACCACCTATATCGTCTCCGGCGGCGGCCGCGACTTCATGCGTCCGATCACCACACAGATGTACAGAGTGCCACCGGAACGGATCATCGGAAGTTCAGTGGGACTGGACTTCGCAGACGGTCAACTGATTACCACGTCAAGACCGGAGTTCCTCAACGACGGACCCACCAAGGTCGTGCGTATCTGGGGCCGCACCGGCCGCCGGCCGATCTTCGCCGTCGGCAACTCCAATGGCGACATCCAGATGCTCCAGTACACTCATGCCGGGGCCGGGCCGTCGCTGTCGATGCTGGTGCGCCACGACGACGCCGACCGCGAATTCGACTACGTCGCCGGGGCGGAGACGGCACTAGAGGAAGCTGCCGCCAACGGATGGAACGTGGCAAGCATCAAGAAGGACTGGGCAACTGTCTTCGCGGAGTGACGATCTGGCTTGGATACCCGCCCAGACCGCGATGCTGGGATCCGACGATCACTACCCCGAAGAGGCGCCGGCCCACGAGGCCGCCGTCGACGGGTTCTGGATTCATATCCGCCAGGTCACCAACGCCCAATATGCCGAGTTCGTCGCCGCGACAGGCTATGTCACCGTTGCAGAACGACCGCTGAACCCAGGCGACTACCCCGGCGCGCCACCGGAGAATCTCGTGCCGGGATCGATGGTGTTCAGCCGCACGACTGGGCCGGTGGACCTGCGCCACATCAACCTCTGGTGGACCTGGACGCCGGGGGCGTGCTGGAACCATCCCAGGGGCCCGCGGACGTCATTACGGGGCCGCGACGACCACCCCGTCGTGCATGTCGCCTTCGAGGATGCCGAGGCCTATGCGCAGTGGGCCGGTCTGGCGCTCCCCACCGAGGCACAGTGGGAAGTGGCCGCCCGCGGCGGGCTCGACGCCGCCCGGTACACATGGGGCGACGAGCCCGAACGAGCGGACCAACGGCTCGCCAACTACTGGCACGGTCAGTTTCCCTACTTACCCGAAACGGGCTATGGGACAACAAAACCGGTCGGAAGTTTCCCCCCGAACGGCTACGGGCTCTACGACATGGCCGGCAATGTCTGGGAATGGACCACCGACTGGTACGGCCGGGACCCGGTGAGCACACCGTGCTGCGCGGCCGAAAGCTACGATCCGGCCCAGCCGCAGTTCACGGTCCCGCGCAAGGTGATCAAAGGTGGGTCGTTTCTGTGCGCTGACAACTACTGCGTGCGCTACCGCCCGGCCGCCCGCCGGCCTCAGATGATCGACACGGGCATGAGCCACATTGGGTTCCGGTGTGTATCCATGACGTCGGCACCCGATCACTAAGGATGCCAGCGGCCAACGCCCCGCCCTCTGCCGGCCCTCGCAATTGCCGGCAGAGTTGTCACTAGGTCTCGGTGGAAACGAGTCAAGACGTTGTGGCGCTTGCTTGCATGTCACGAACCGGTTTCGCGATGCGGTGCGGCCACCGGCTTGGATTCCACGGAACCCTTCTGGCGCAAAAAGACTGACAGACACACGATGGCAGCCACGGCGATGAATTCGCTCTGCCAGTTCTGCATCGACTCGAACCAGAATTGTGACGTGGTCAAATAGCGCCACACCGAAATCGCGCTCTCTCCGTGCTGCAATTGTTCCTCGTTGAACGCCTTCACGCCGCCGACGGCATGTAGCGCCATCGAAGCGAAGAACAACGCGAAGAACGCTATCGCTAGAGAGTTCTCATATAAGACCAGAACGCACCCGCCGCGCCGCACCGGCCACGGCGCGCTCGACGAGTCCGCGGCTTGCCGGGCATCGGCATCTTGTGGTGCCGGTTCGTCCAGCGGCTTGGATTCCGACGAGCCCTTCTGGAACAGGAAAGCGGTCAAGACGATATACATCCCCATCTGGAGGAACTCAGACTCCCAGTTTTCAAAGGTCGCCTCGAGGAAGTCGCCCGTCGACAAATAGCCCCATACCGAAACCTGCTCGGACGATCCGTGCGCGCGCTGCTCCTCGTTGTAGGTGGCAGCCCCCGAAATGATCATGCCGATAAAGAAAATACTGAATAGACCGAGGCAAGCCAGAAGCAAGCCGTTGTTACGCACCCACCCGGCCGACCGTGGCATATTATCGGAGCGCCCTGACATTTCTGGCCCCTCAACGACATGAATTAATTTTGTCAACGTCTCTCGAAACACAATCGGCCCGCACTTGACCGATCGAAAACTGTGCGCCGGCCGACCGTACGAAGCGGAGCCGGTCAATTGCCCGTCGCGGCAGGCCGACCGCCTGATCTACTTCCCGGCGCGCGGCCCAGTGCCGCCGGCGGCATCGCCCAGCCCCGCGCGCTCCTTGAGCGCATACATCGGCAACGGCGGCCCACCGGCCGACCCGTCCACCCCCCACCTGGGCCGAATTCGATCCACGTCCAACACGCCCAGCCGTAACGAACCGTTGTGGCCGTTTGCGGCTGTCCTCGCGCATTGCGCTATTTCGGTCCCACGACCTCGTGACGCTGTCGCCGGACCCCAAAGCGGTTGACCCTCTTTCCAACCTAGGTCGGGGATATCTGGCTGTCATCGCGGGGTCCCTTTCCGAGCAAATCGACCCACGGCTTCCTCTTCCACTTCTTACTCTTCCGCTTCGCGACCCCGACGGCGTACCCGAAATCGATCCGACCAAACGCGCATCGGCCCAATGAGTGGCAGTGCAGACCACCGTGACGCTTCACTGCCACACCTTCGCCCGCGGCTAGGGAGTTGAGACATGACGGAGTTCATCCAGCCGGAATTCTGTCCGCGGGAAAGGTGAGGCCTACCGCTCCCACAGGCACCGCCCGCCGGTCGACTCCGGTGCGGTGATCGGCCGAATCCCCAAGGGCGTCGGCACACCGGCATCGTTGCCGGACTTTGCCGGTCTGCCCGAAAGGCGTTCTCCGACCGAACGGCCGGCACGTTGGTCGCACCGGTCCACTCGCCGTGGACACCCGCGTGTTGCAGCAACCTTGCCGGCAGCGTGGCGACGATCGAAGCGCCGGTCAAATGACAACCGGAGAGGGGTGCCGGCGTGCGAGCCCTCGCCGGTGACCCGCGAAGTGCCCGTACAGACTCCGCGTCTGGGGCAAGATGCGCTGGTAGCACACTGCACAACGAGGAGGGGCGATGAGAGTACTGGTTACGGGCGCGTTCGGCTTGGTGGGATCGGCGACGGTCAAGCAGCTAGCCGCGGACGGACACGAGGTGACCGCCACCGACCTCGACATACCCGGCAATCGGAAAGCGGCCGCCAAGCTGCCCAAAGCGGTGGGCGTGCGCTATGCCGACCTCACCGATCCCGCGGCCGTCTCAAATTTGGTCAGCGCCGTCTCGCCCGCCGCGATCATCCACCTCGCCGCGGTGATCCCGCCGGTGTGCTACATCCGTCCTGCGTTGGCCCACAAAGTCAACGTCGGCGGCACCGCCAATCTGATCGCCGCTGCCGAACAGCAGCAGCAAGCTCCGCCACGCGTCGTTTTCGCCTCCAGCATCGCCACCTACGGTCCGCGCAACCCGTACAAGATCACCGACCTGTTATCCGCGGCGACACCTGTCAACCCGTACGACATCTACGGCGCTCACAAAGTCGAGGCCGAGGGGCTGGTGCGGGAATCGAAGCTGGACTGGGCGATCCTGCGGCTGGGCGGAGTGATGACGGTCAACCCCGTCGCGCTGATGAACCTGGACAGCATGTACTTCGAGGGTGTGTTGCCCATCGACAACCGGATCAGCACGGTCGATGTGCGCGACGTGGCCCGGGCGTTCTCGGCCGCCACCGCGGCCGCGGTGGTCGGCGAGACGCTGCTGATCGGCGGCGACACCTCACATCGCCTGCGTCAGGGTGACATCGGCTCGTCGCTGGCCGGTGCGATGGGTCTGGTCGGCGGCCTCGCCGAGGGGCTCCCCGGCGATCCCGACAGCGACACCGGCTGGTTCGCCACCGACTGGATGGACACCACGCGATCCCAGGAAGCGCTTTGCTTCCAACATCACTCCTGGCCCGACATGCTCGAAGAGACAGCCCGCAAAGCCGGTCCCGCCAGGCACCTGATCCGCCTGGCGGCGCCGCTGACCCATGAGTTCTTCAAACGCCGCGCACCGTACTACCGCAGCGGGAACCAATACGCCGATCCGTGGGGTGCCGTCGAAGCGAAGTGGGGCGATCCCAGGCCCCAAGGTTAGGCGGCCGGGCCACCGCACCGACCTCGGCAAACCCGGCCAGAAGAACGAACTTCCGGCATAGGATTCGTTCGTGGCGCTCCAGGAGTTCACACAGTCCCAGAAGCGCGCGCTGGCGGTCTTGACGGTCCTCGCGTTGGTCTTCGGCGCGTACTTCTTGGGCAGCTTCTTCATCCTCATCGTCGGTGCCGCGGTCGCCGCCTATCTGTCCACCCCGCTTTTTCAGCGGCTGCAGCGCCGATTCGGTGTGCCAGTGGCGGCAACGCTGACCCTGCTCGCGGTCGTCGCGATCGTGGCGATCCCCATCGGCCTGGGGATTTTCCTTGCCGTACTTCAGATTACGCAGATGGTCAACCAGATCGGCCAGTTGCTGGAGACCAACGACCTGAGCAAGCTCGGTGTACAGGTACTGGACTCCGTCAACCGCGTGCTGGACAAGATACCGCTGGCTCACATCGAGCTGACCCAGGAAGGGGTACGCAGCGCGCTGGCCCGGGTCGGTGAGACGGCCGGCCACGCTGTGCTGGGTTTCCTGCGCGATTCGGTCGGTGGTCTGGCGATGACGATCGCCCTGTCGATCATCTTCCTCTACGTCTACATCGCCCTGCTGACGAGCGGCACTAAGGTGCTCACGCTGTTCAAGCACATGAACCCGCTGGGCGAGCAGGTTTCGGACCTCTACCTGGCCAAGGCCGGCGCGATGGTCAAGGCCACGGTACGCGGGCAGTTCATCATCGCGTTGTGCCAGGGCGTCTCAGGAGCCCTCTCCATCTACATCGCAGGGATCCACGACGGTTTCTTCATGTTCGTCATTCTGCTGACCACCCTGGCGTTCATCCCGCTCGGCAGCGGGATCGTGACGATTCCGCTGGGCATCGGCATGGCGCTGTTCGGCCACGTGGTCGGCGGCCTGTTCATCGTGCTGTTCCATGTCGTCGGGGTGAGCAACATCGACAACGCGCTGCGGCCCTTCCTGGTGCCCAAAGAGGCGCACCTGCACCCGGCCCTGATGCTGCTGTCGGTGTTCGCCGGCCTGCGCATGTTCGGGTTTTGGGGCATCGTGCTCGGTCCGGTGATCATGATCATCATCGTCACGACGATCAGCGTCTACCTGGAGGTCTACCGGGGTGTGGAGATGGAGACCCATGAAGCCGACAAGGCGCCCAAACGATCGGTGTTACGCCGCCTAGTCGGCAGGCCGGCGCCCGCCAAATCCGTCAGCGCCGAGACCGGCGCTGCCCCGACGCCCACCCCAACCCCGACGGCGATTCCGGCTGCTAGCCCACCAGCCGTTCCTTGAGGAACTCGACGACCCGCTTGCGGGCTTCATAGGCCGGATGCCCGTCCACTTCGCGAACCTCGCCGGTGAGCACCGAATGCGCCTTCCTGCCGAATCCGCCCGCGTTTCCAGGGCCGGAATCGATCTCGATGATTTCGAACGCGTCCTGCAACCGGTCCTTGAGCGCCTTGAACCGCTCGACCGGGGACAACGGGTCCTTGCTGAATCGAAGTGCGAGCGCACAGAGTCCTTCGTCGGCGACGCGCCGCTCGACGACTCGCAGCTCACTCTCGGACAGACCTGGATCGCGGCGCTGCCGCGGTGTGAGCGGTGCCGGCAGGGACGGCTGACTGAGCACCGGGGCCAGCACGCTGTCGTCGACGGCGGCCGCCAACGCGAAGCCGCCGGTGAAGCACTCCCCGATCACACCCACGCCCGCGCCGGGCGTGCTCGCATTGAGGTCGCGCGCGAGCGCCCGCAGGAAATGCGCCACGGGCCGATCCTTGTTCGTGGCTAATGCCGCGAATTCCCTTGACACACAACCGCGCAACATAACCAGCGGCGACAGCACCCCGACCGGTGCGCCCGGGATGCCGAACAGCGACGGTGCCGCGACCGTGAAGCCGTTGTCCACGAGATGGTTTCCCAGCGCGAGCACCTCCGGTATCAGGCCGGGCATCTCGGGGATCAGTACAACGCCGGGCCCTTCACCTTTGCGATAGACGTCGTGGGTATATCCGCCGCCGGTGAACGGTTGGCATGTCCATCCGGTGAGGTCGGATTTCGGCGCCTGCGTCACGGCGCGATCCTCATCTGGTCGGTTTCTTCGCCGGCAACGGCGACTGGGTTTGGGTCGCGGCGGCCAGTGTGTGGAAGTCGTTGACACTACCCGCACCGGTGATGGCAAGCTGGGTTGCACCGCCGGCTCCGTCGAGACGTGTCGTCCACACTGGCTCACCGTCCCCGTCCGGGGAGCTGTCGTAAACGATCCACGTCACCCCATCCACGTCGCGGGACTCCCGCGGATAGGTGTCGGCATGAATCGAACGGGCCAGCCTGTCCTCGTCGGCGTTGCTTTGAATGAGGCTGACGTACATCCCCGACGGCGCGAGGTAGCCGACCCTTGAAACCTTGGCGCGCATCCGTTGACCGGTCGCGGGATCGGTGCGCGCGTCCTCGATCCCGTATCGCGAGCCCGAATTCGCCTGCCAGCCCTCGGGCAGACTCGGCAACCGGATCGGGAAGCCAAGCGTCTGTGCATCCGCCTGCAGTGCCGCGACGGAATCGTACTCGGGGATGTTTCCCGTCCGCACTCCCATGGGCGAAAACGAGCACATGCCCACCAGTCCCGCCAGCAGAATGCAGGCCAAAACCAGAGGCGCCATCGACCAGAACATGTCGCGGCCGTCTTGGAGCACCCGGGGTTTTTGTTGCCTTGGGGCCGGCTGCGGCTGTGTGCTCACCGCTCCAGTATCCCAGCTCCAAAGCCCCAACCCGCTTCTGGGACAATCGCCCCATGACCGACCGCGCACCTGCAGCCCGACGCCGCGAGGCCCCCGACCGAAACCTCGCACTGGAGCTGGTGCGGGTCACCGAAGCCGGAGCGATGGCCGCGGGCCGCTGGGTCGGCCGGGGCGACAAAGAGCGCGGCGACGGTGCGGCGGTCGACGCGATGCGCGAGCTGGTCAACTCCGTGTCGATGCGCGGTGTGGTGGTGATCGGCGAAGGCGAGAAGGACAACGCGCCGATGCTCTACAACGGCGAGGCGGTGGGCAACGGCGACGGGCCGGAGTGCGACTTCGCCGTCGACCCGATCGACGGCACCACACTCATGAGCAAGGGCATGCCCAATGCCATTTCGGTGCTCGCGGTCGCCGAGCGCGGTTCGATGTTCGACCCGTCCGCGGTGTTCTACATGAACAAGATCGCCGGCGGACCCGACGTCGCGGACTTCATCGACATCACCTCGCCGATCGCCGCCAATATTCAGCGCATCGCCAGGGTGCGCAAGGCGTCGGTCTCCGACATCACCGTGTGCATCCTGGATCGGCCCCGCCACGCCAAGCTGATGGCCGACGTACGCGCGGCCGGCGCCCGGATCAGATTGATCTCGGACGGCGATGTCGCGGGCGCGATCTCAGCGTGTCGGCCGGAGTCCGGCACCGACTTGTTGGCGGGTATCGGCGGCACCCCGGAGGGGATCATCACCGCCGCGGCCATCCGCTGCATGGGCGGCGAGATTCAGGCCACCCTGGCACCGACGGACGACGAGGAGCGGCAGCGGGCACTCGACCGCGGCCACGATCTGGGCCGCGTGCTCAACACCAAGGATCTGGTTTCCGGGGAGAACGTGTTCTTCTGCGCCACCGGCGTCACCGACGGCGACCTGCTCAAGGGCGTGAGATTCTTCGGCGGCGGCTGCACCACGCAATCCATCGTGATGCGCTCCAAGTCCGGCACGGTGCGCATGATCGAGGCCTATCACCGGCTGTCCAAGCTCAACGAGTACTCCGCGGTGGACTTCACCGGGGATCGGACTGCAACACATCCACTTCCATAGCCATCAGCAAAGGGAACACATGACCGACAGCGCCCAGGACGGCGATTACCGCATCGAGCACGACACCATGGGCGAGGTCCGGGTGCCGGCGAAGGCCCTCTGGCGGGCGCAAACCCAGCGCGCCGTGGAGAACTTCCCGATCTCGGGCCGCGGCCTGGAGCGCACCCAAATCCGGGCGCTGGGCCTGCTCAAGGGGGCCTGTGCACAGGTGAACAAGGATCTCGGACTGCTCGGTGCCGAGAAAGCCGACGCGATCATCGCGGCGGCCGCCGAGATCGCCGACGGGCGCCACGACGACCAGTTCCCGATCGACGTGTTCCAAACGGGGTCGGGCACCAGCTCGAACATGAACACCAACGAGGTGATCGCTTCCATCTGCGCTGCCAATCGGGTGACCGTGCATCCCAATGACGACGTCAACATGTCGCAGTCCTCCAACGACACTTTTCCCACCGCCACCCACATCGCCGCCACCGAAGCTGCTGTGCGCCAGCTGATCCCCGCACTGGAGGTCCTCCACGAGTCGCTTGACGGCAAAGCCCGGCAGTGGCGCACGACGGTGAAGTCCGGCCGCACCCACCTGATGGACGCCGTTCCGGTGACCCTCGGCCAGGAGTTCGGGGGGTATGCCCGTCAGGTCGAGGCCGGCATCGAGCGGGTCAGGGCGACACTGCCCCGGCTCGGTGAGCTGGCCATCGGCGGCACCGCCGTGGGGACGGGGCTCAACGCACCGGACGGGTTCGGCGCCAAGGTGGTCGAGGTTCTCAGGACGCAAACCGGCCTGGCCGAATTACGCCCTGCCGTCGACTCGTTCGAGGCGCAAGCCGCCCGCGACGGCCTGGTCGAGGCCTCCGGCGCGCTGAAGACCATCGCGGTCTCGCTGACCAAGATCGCCAACGACATCCGCTGGATGGGGTCGGGTCCGCTGACCGGCCTCGGCGAGCTCCACCTGCCCGACCTGCAGCCGGGCAGCTCGATCATGCCCGGCAAGGTCAACCCGGTTATTCCCGAGGCGGTGACGCAGGTCGCGGCGCAGGTGATCGGCAACGACGCGGCGATCACATGGGGCGGCGGAAACGGTGCCTTCGAGCTCAACGTCTACATACCTATGATGGCGCGCAATTTGTTGGAGTCGTTCGTACTGCTGGCCAATGTGTCCAGGCTGTTCGCCGGCAAATGCATCGACGGCCTCACCGCCAACGTGGCGCACCTGCGCACCCTGGCAGAGTCGTCCCCGTCCATCGTCACTCCGCTCAATTCAGCAATCGGCTACGAAGAGGCGGCAAAGGTCGCCAAGCAGGCATTGGCCGAGAAGAAGACGATCCGCCAGACCGTGCTCGACCGCGGCCTGATCGGTGACAAACTGTCCGAGGAGGAGCTGGACAGGCGCCTCGACGTGCTCGCGATGGCAAACGTCCGCGACGGTCGGTGAGCCGGCCGGCGGCGGCTGATCGGTGCCGCAGACGGACCCTTTCGGCAGGGCCTGCCGGCGTGGCACTGCCGCAGTCAGTCGCCGTCCATCCTGAGAAATCGCGAAAAGTTTTGGGGCAGTTCAACGATTTTTCTTCCTAGTCAGCCATTCGACCTGGCAGACTGAACATCGTGAAGGGGGCGACACCGATCTCCAGGCCTGTGCCCGGCGAAAGCCGTCATCGTTTTGACGAGTGCGCGCTGGAATTTCTGGGCTCAGAATTCGCGAGCAGGTTCTACACGCAGTGGCCGATCGAACGGCGGCTCGAGGCGTTCCTGCGCCGCCAGGGCCTGTCCCATTTGGCCGACGCGGGCGAGTACTTCAATGACCTTCTGGAACGTGTCATGGTCAATTTCGCCCGGGCGCGGCGGGACGGTTTGGTGAGTCGGACGTCCCACACGGAAGGTGACACCGAATCCTAACGGCCCCAGGACGCTGGTTCATGCCCCGTTATTCGGGCCTCCCGAATTCTGGTTGGGAATATCGGTGATCGGGAAGTTCGGCATCGGCGCCGGCGACGGGGTATTGGGCAGCATCGGTATCTGATCGGTCGGAATGTCGTGCAGCGCGTTGACGGGCGGGCCGTTCTCGCGGCTGCCGTAGCTGGACCCCGGCTCGCGCGCACCCAACATCTGGCTGACCGTGACCAGCCGGTAGCCGTTGGCCTTGAGCACCGGGATGAACTGGTACACCAGGTCGACCGTGGACGAGTACACGTCGTGAAACAGAACGACGGAGTTAGGTTTGACCTGCGACATCAGCACGGCGCGGGTGGCCGCCATGTTGGAATCGTTGGCCCAGTCGAACGGTATGACGTCCCAATTGATATCAGCCAGACCCTGCCTGCCGGCTTCGGCCAGCACCTCGTCGTCGATCAATCCGCCCGCGGTGCGCACCAGTACCGGACGCTGTCCGGTCGCCGCCTCGATTGCGTCGTTGGCCTTGGCGAACTGAGGCGCGATGTCCTCGGGCGGGATCGTCGTCATGTTCGGGTGTTCCCAGGTGTGGCTGCCGATTTCCATACCGGCTTGCGCGATGCGGCGAGCACCGTCGGGGTTCGCCGCGACCTTGTTGCCGATCAGGAAGAATGTCGCCCGGGCATCGTTGTCCCGGAGGATCTTCAGCAGCCGGTCGGTGTAAGGCCCGGGTCCATCGTCGAAGGTCAGCGCCACGCATTTGACCGCCGCACAATCCAGGGCGGCATCGGAATCCGCCGAACTCGCGACCTGGTGGCCAGAGCACGCGGATATCGCGATCGCCAGGACCGTGGCGCACACGCCCAGCTCCCTGCGCCAACGGGATCGGATCTGGGTGATACGGCGCCGCCGCACGTCCGAAGCGTACCGACGCTCGCCGGCGCCCCGCCGCGAGCGCCGCGTCACGGCAAGGCGCCGGGACTGAACTCCTCCAGCATCTCGGTGACCAACGCCGCAATCGGCGAACGCTCACTGCGCAACAGCGTGATGTGCGCGAACAGCGGGTGGCCCTTGAGTTTCTCGATTACCGCGGCGACGCCGTCATGGCGGCCCACCCGCAGGTTGTCACGCTGGGCCACATCGTGGGTGAGCACCACCCGCGATCCCGCTCCCAGCCTGCTCAGTACCGTGAGCAAGACGTTGCGCTCCAGTGATTGCGCCTCGTCGACGATGACGAACGAGTCGTGCAGCGAGCGCCCCCGGATGTGGGTCAACGGCAGCACCTCCAGCATTCCGCGCGACAGCACTTCTTCCAAAACCGCCGGACTGGCCAGGCCTTCGAGCGTGTCGAACACGGCCTGCGCCCACGGTCCCATCTTGTCGCTCTCACTGCCGGGCAGATAGCCGAGATCCTGGCCGCCGACTGCGTACAGCGGACGGAACACCACGACCTTGCGCTGCGTGCGGCGCTCAAGCACGGCCTCCAGTCCGGCGCACAGTGCCAGCGCCGACTTGCCGGTGCCCGCCTTTCCGCCCAGTGACACGATTCCCACGGATTCGTCCAGCAGCAGATCGAGCGCGACCCGCTGCTCGGCGGAGCGGCCCCGCAGCCCGAACACCTCCCGGTCACCGCGCACCAGCTGCACCCGTTTCTCGGCGTTCACCCGTCCCAGCGCATGCGAGTTGCCGCCAAGAAGCCGGATGCCCGTGTGACATGGCAGGTTCCGCGCCGAGTCCAGTTCGATCTCGCCGTCGGCGAAGAGGGAGGCGACCTCCTCGGACGTCACGTCGAGCTCGGCCATGCCCGTCCAACCGGAGACGACGACATCCTGTGCGTGGTACTCGTCGGCCGTCAACCCGACCGCTCCGGCCTTGACGCGCAGCGGAATGTCCTTGCTGACCAGTGTGACTCGCTTGCCCTCGGCAGCCAGGTTGGCGGCGCACGTCAGGATGCGGGCGTCGTTGGTCTCGGTGCGGAAGCCCGCCGGCAGTACGCTGGGGTCGCTGTGGTTCAGCTCGACATGCAACGTACCGCCTTGCGTCCCAACGGGAATAGGCTCGTCAAGTCGTCCGTGCTCGAGGCGCAGGTCGTCGAACATGCGCAGAGCCTGACGCGCGAACCAGCCGAGTTCGTGGTGGTGGCGTTTGGCTTCGAGCTCGCTGATGACCACGAGGGGCACCACGACCCGATGCTCGGCGAACCGGGTGGGTGCCCACGGGTCGGACAACAGAACCGATGTGTCGAGCACATACGTCCGGACCTCATCCTGGCTCCGATCCGACACGGCCGACGGCGAATCAGTCACGTAGCGCTCCTCGACCTCGCGCGGCCCCGCGGAGGTGGATCGGCGGGCGCAGCGGCACAGGACCGGGGCCGGTCCTGCCGTAGGGGCTACGGGGGATACCGCCCGGACAGCAGAGCATGTTGCTAGCCATCAACGGGGACGCTACTCCGGGGGCGCCAATCCCGCCGAGCAGGCGCGCCGCTCCGGAACGCTTCGCTCAGATGAACTCGCGCAGCTCGGCCCGGTCGTCGAGTCCCAGGGCCACGATTTCCTCGGAGATCACCCTCCGCAGCTCACCGGGCCCGAAAATGCCGGCTTCGGCGACCGCGCGGATCTTGTCCTGGTAAGCGTCGATATCGGCACCGATGAGGTGCAGCTCACCGGCCCGGCGGGCCACCGCCGCGACCGTTTCGGCTTCATCGAACTGCAGGCACCAACGCACCAGATTGGCGAAGAACAGTTCGTGACGTTCCTCGTCCGCGGCGATTCGCTCGACAAGCGATTTCAGCGCCGGCTCGTCGATCCTCTCGGCGAGGCGCCGGCAATACACACTGCGGGCCCGCTCGAAGAAAGCCATGAACGCCAGCGTCTCCACCTGGGTGAAATCGTCGGCGCGGAAGCCCTTGTTCATGACGTGGTCGACGCGTACGTCCTCGTTGGCGGCCGGATCGCAATTGCGGGTCACGACAAGGTAATTGCGCAGGACGATCGCATGCAGGTGCTCTTCTGCCGTCCACCGCCCCAGCCAGCGCCCCCAGCGCCATTCCAGGATGAAGTGCTCGACCAGCTCGCGGTGATAGGCCGCGAGATTGTCCTTGTCGATCAGCAGGATCTCCAGCGCGTCGACGATCACCGAAGGCAGCGTGACCTGGGACGGATCCCAGTCCCTGCCGCCGAGGAACGCGAAGTTCTCGCCTTGCTCGAACGGCACGTAGTCGTGCGCGAACCACGGATCGGCGGTGTCGAGGTGGCGCTGCAGGTTCTCGGCAACCACCGGTTCCAGCTCGATGGTCAAAGTGTTGGCAACAATCCGATCGGCCATAACTGGTAACTGTAACCCGAATTCACACGTTTCTCGCAATCAGCTTCCAGCGAGCCATGCTTCTCACAGCGTCAGGCCCGGATAGAGCGGATTGGCGGCAAGCAGTTCGGCAGCGGCGGCGTGAGTGCGGTCCGCGGTGCCATCGGCCAGGACGTACTTCGCTTTCGACGGCCCGGTCGGTCCGGCGCTCGGTTCGGTGTTGCCGAGCACGCCGACCACGAGTTCGGCTACCCGGTCGAAATCGTCGGCACCGAAGCCCCGGGTGGTCAGCGCCGGGGTTCCCAGGCGGATGCCGCTGGTGTACCACGCGCCGTTCGGGTCGGCGGGGATGGCATTGCGGTTGGTGACGATGCCGGAGTCCAGCAGTGCCGACTCGGCCTGGCGTCCGGTCAGCCCGAATGACGTGACGTCGAGCAGCACGAGGTGGTTGTCGGTGCCGCCGGTGACCAGACGCGCTCCCCGCTTCAGCAAGCCGTCGGCCAGCGCTTTGGCGTTGTCGGCCACCCGCTGCGCGTAGGCCGCGAAGGACGGCTGCCGTGCTTCGGCGAGCGCGACCGCCTTGGCCGCCATGATGTGCGACAGCGGTCCGCCCAGCACCATAGGGCAACCCTTGTCGACTGCGTCGGAGTATTCCGCGGTGGCCAGCACCAGGCCGCCGCGCGGCCCACGGAGCGACTTGTGTGTGGTGGTCGTCGTGACATGTGCGTGCGGCACCGGATCCTCGTCACCGGTGAACACCTTGCCGGCGACGAGACCGGCGAAGTGTGCCATGTCCACCATGAGGGTCGCGCCCACCTCGTCGGCGATTTCGCGCATTGTGGCGAAGTTGACCCGGCGCGGATAGGCCGAGTACCCGGCCACCAGGACCAGCGGCTTGAATTCACGGGCCGCGGCTGCGACGGCCGCGTAGTCGATCAAGCCTGTCTGCGGGTCCGTGCCGTAGCTGCGCTGGTGAAACATCTTGCCGGAGATGTTGGGCCGGAAGCCGTGAGTCAAGTGGCCGCCGGTGTCCAGTGACATCCCCATCAAGCGTTGGTTGCCGAGCCTGGCGCGCAACGTCTCCCAGTCGGCCTCCGAGAGGTCGTTGACGTGTTTGGCGCCCAGCTCGGCCAGTCCCGGCGCCTCGACCCTGGTCGCCAGAATTGCCCAATAGGCGACCAGGTTGGCGTCGATGCCGGAGTGCGGCTGAGCGTAGGCATACGGTCCGCCGAACAGTTCGCGGGCGTGCTCGGCGGCCACTGCCTCAACGGTGTCGACGTTCTGGCAGGCCGCGTAGAACCGGTGCCCTATCGTTCCCTCGGCGTATTTGTCGGACAGCCACGTCCCCATCGTCAGCAGTACCGCCGGCGACGCGTAATTCTCACTTGCTATCAACTTCAGCGAAGCTCGCTGGTCGGCCAGCTCCTTGCGGGTGGCGTCGGCGATGCGCGGCTCGACCGACTCGATGACCTCCAGCATCGAACGGTATGCCGCGTTCGCCGCCTCGGCATATTCGGCGCCGGGCGCGGGGGCAGCGCTGGTCAAGGTCGAATCTGTTGCCATGCGCATGAGCGTAGTGCCCGCGGCTGTCAACGGTGCGCCCGGCCGCGCATCGGCGGTCCGGCGGATTCAGGCCACCTCGGCGCGCAGGGTCGAGGGAATCAGCGGCTCATCGAGCAACCGCCCGAAGCGTGCCGTCGCGTCCTCGGAGGCCGGCCGTGCGTCGAGCCAGCGGCGCAGCAGCCGATAGCCCTCGACGTAGGTGCTGGTGTAGGCCCGCCACAGCGGCGACCCCAGAAACCGCAGCATCTGCCTGGCACGGGCGTCGTCGACCAGGAGCCAGCGCCGCAGGAACGCCGCGACGTCGTCGACGTCCCGATGCTCATCGTGCAGCATCAGCGCGGCATCCTGACGAACCTCTGCCAGAGCACTGGTGGCCTCCGCCACCTCCCGGGCCCGATCCCCGTCGAAACGAAGACCCAGGTCGGCATAGATCTCCTGGGCCCACACAGCCCAGTCCGGGCCCATCACGGCGTACAGCGCCAGGTCGGCCAGCCCCTCGGCCATCAGGCACTGCGGGGTGTTTACCAGGAAGATGGTCTGCTCCTGCTGCCGGAGGCACGCCACCAGTCCGGCCTCCTTGCGGCAGTGCTCGGTGTGATGACCGGGGTAGGACTCGTGAGCGACCAAGCGCGGCAGATTCGACATCTGCTGGCGCAGATCGGCATTGACGGCGACCGTCGAAGTGTAGTCACCGTGGTAGTAGTTGAAACCCGACCACGGTTTGTCGGTCACGATCTCGTAGGTGACAGTCTCGCGGTCCGGCAACGGGTACATCGCGCGCACCCGGTCCCGCAGCGCGCTGGAGAACGCCTCGATGCATTCGCCGAGCCGCTCCGGCGGGATTTCATCTCCGCGCCGCGCAGCCTGCATCCGCTCGGCGAGCGATCCCGCGCCGCCGAGCACCCGGTCGAGTTGCCGGTGCGCCTCCCGGTACCGGTCCGGGTCGCCTTTGGCGATGGTGACGTCGAAGTAGTCGCGCACCTCGGCGACGAACCCGACCTGTTCTCCGGAGAACTTGCGGCCGGCGCAGGCCAGCGCGCGCAGGTGGGCGCCGAGGTAGGCGGCGCGGGCGTCGTCGAAGCCGTCCCCGCGCGGCACGTCGGGAAGCGCGTCGAGCAGTCGTGCGGCAGTGCGGGCGAGCTCGGCGGGCCGTGGCACGGGTTCGTCGGCGACGACGCGCCTCAACGCCGGGTCGCCGATGAACGAGTCCACATAGCCTTCCTCGATGCGGTCGAACCGCAGACCGAGCAGCAGAAATTCGCGGATCAGGACGGCAGGCTCCATGCCGGCCAACGGTACCTGCGGAGACCCACGCTCCCGCGGTTCACCGCTTGCTGCAACACTTACCGCCATGGCGAGGCTGAGCGAGCCGAGTCCCTACGTGGAATTCGACCGCGCCGAATGGGGTGCGCTGCGCATGTCGACACCGCTGAAGCTGACGCAAGAGGAAGTCGTCGGACTGCGGGGTCTGGGCGAACAGCTCGATCTGCTTGAGGTCGAAGAGGTCTACCTTCCCCTCGCGCGGCTCATTCACCTTCAGGTTGCCGCGCGCCAGCGGTTGTTCGCCGCCACCGCAGAATTTCTCGGCGAACCACAGCAGAACCCGGACCGGCCGGTGCCGTTCGTCATCGGCGTGGCCGGCAGCGTGGCCGTGGGAAAGTCGACGACTGCCCGCGTACTGCAGGCCCTGCTGGCCCGCTGGGAACATCACCCGCGGGTGGACCTCGTCACCACGGACGGATTTCTCTATCCCAACGCCGAGCTAACTCGTCGAAACATTATGCACCGCAAGGGATTTCCTGAGAGCTATGATCGCCGTGCACTAATGCGGTTCGTCACCGCGGTGAAATCGGGTGCCGACGAGGTGTGTGCACCGGTGTACTCACATCTTCTCTACGACATCGTCCCGGGCGCAAAGCACGCGGTTACCCATCCCGACATCCTGATCCTCGAGGGCCTCAACGTTCTGCAGACCGGACGCGCCCTGACGGTGTCGGACCTGTTCGACTTCTCGGTCTACGTCGACGCCCGCATCGAGGACATCGAGCACTGGTACGTGTCACGGTTCCTGACGTTGCGTGCCGGAGCGTTCGCGGACCCGGCGTCGCACTTCCACCACTACTCGACCCTCACCGACGATCAGGCGGTGTTCGCCGCTCGCGACATCTGGCGCTCGATCAACCTGCCCAATCTGATCGAGAACATCCTGCCCACCCGGCCGCGAGCGACGCTGGTCCTGCGGAAGGACGCCGACCACTCGATCAACAGGCTCAGGTTGCGCAAGCTCTGAGTGTATCCGTCAGCCGAGCCGCAGCCCCGTGGCATCACAGCCCGAAGCGGCGGTGCCGCAGACTGTAATCGCGCAGCGCCCGCAAGAAGTCGACACGCCGGAACGCCGGCCAGTGCGCCTCGGTGTACCACATCTCCGAGTACGCGCTCTGCCACAGCAGGAATCCGGACAGCCGCTGCTCCCCGGACGTGCGGATGACCAAGTCGGGGTCCGGCTGACCGGAGGTGTAGAGATTCTCGGAGATCGCCTCGGCAGTGACCGCCTCGACGAGTCGTTCGGCGCTCGCCCCGTTGGCCAGCTCCTTGTTCAGCAGCGCCCGCACCGCGTCGACGATCTCCTGACGGCCGCCGTAGGCGACGGCCACATTGACGTGGAATCCGGGGGAATCGCCGAACCGGTGAGTCGAATCGACGGCCTCGCGAAGCCGGCGCGCGGGTTCCTCTCCGATAAGCGACAGGTCGCCGACGGTGCGGACGCTCCAGCGGTTGGCGGGAGCGCAGATCTCCTCGACGACATCGGTGATGATCTCGATCAACGCGGCGAGCTCATCGGGATCGCGTTGCAGGTTCTCCGCGGAGAGCAGGTACACGGTGGCCATCTCGATGCCGGCATCCTGGCACCAACGCAGCATCTCCGCGATCTTGGCGGCGCCCATCCGGTATCCATAGCTCACGTCGTCGTACCCGGCGTCGCGGGCCCACCGCCGGTTGCCATCGCACAGCACCGCGATATGACGCGGCAACTGTGATTTGGAACCCGCCAGACCCTGCCGGAGCCGCATCTCATAGAGCCAGTACATGGGCTCCTTGAGGCGCGGGGGAATGAACTCCACGGTATTCCAGACTACTGTGAGCCCCGGATTCCCCTTTACGATCTTCGCGATTGGGATCCTCCTCAGAAGGAGGTGACATGTCGGTCCCCCTAAAAACCCGGCGTTGCGGTGGCGCGCCGATCACCGGTGACGCCGAGGATCTCCCGGAGGCCGTCGTCGACGGCGTCGCCGAGATCCTCGGCAAGCCTCGCGCCCGCGGCTGGATTCACGTGTATGCGGCGGTGATCGCCGCCATCGCCGGCGCCACTCTGGTCGCGGTGTCGTGGTCGGTGGATTCCACCCGGGCGGGCATCGCGACCCTCATCTACACCACCACGATCGTGGCGATGTTCGCCGTCAGCGGGGCCTATCACCGCCTCGACTGGAAGTCCCCGACCGCGCGCACCTGGATGAAGCGGCTCGACCATTCGATGATCTTCGTGTTCATCGCCGGCAGCTACACCCCGTTCGCGCTGCTGGCGCTGCCCCAACACGAGGGCATGGTGCTGTTTTGGATCGTGTGGGGTGGCGCGCTCGCCGGGGTGGCACTCAAGGTGCTCTGGCCGTCGGCGCCCCGCTGGCTCGGTGTCCCCCTCTACATCCTGTTGGGCTGGGTGGCCGCGTGGTTCGCCGTGCCCATCACCCACGGCGCGGGTGTCGCGGCGATGGTGCTGCTGGCCGTCGGCGGCGCGCTCTACAGCATCGGCGGCGTGCTCTATGCGCTGCGCTGGCCCAACCCGTGGCCCGCAACGTTCGGCCACCACGAGTTCTTCCACGCGTGCACCGCCGTCGCAGCGACCTGCCACTACATCGCGATGTGGTTCGCCGTTTTCTAGCAGACCCTGTTCGTGTGCTTTCCGAGCCTGAGCCGACGCTCAGAGCCGGGCGACGTCCGACGGAGACCAGTACGCCTTCATCGAGGTGATTTGGAGGTCAGCGTTGAACGCCATCACCTCGATCGGCTCGATGCGCATCGACCCGGCGACGGTGATGGTGAACAGGAACGCCGCCTCGTGGCCGCCGACGCGGATCGTCAGCAGCTCGGTCTTGCGTTCTACCGGCTCCATGAGCCGGTAGAACCCCGCGATGGCCTGGCGGCCGATGTGCACTTCGCCCCCACCGACCGGGTCCTCCACCGTGGCATCCTCGGCGTAGAGAGCGGCCACATCGGCGGCGGTACCGGTGGCCACCACATCCAGGTACCGCTGCACGGCGTCCTTCACTGCATCGGGGTCAAGGCTCATCTGCGGCAGGCTACACGGAGCGCGCCAGCGCGCTTTCGAGTTCCCCCTCGGTGGTCACCGGCAGGTCGCAGACGCGACCGCGGCACACGTAGGCCGCATCCGCCCCGCCTAGCCGGTCTCGGCCGATGAGCAACTCAGCGGAGTCCGCCGGCCCGCCGACCACGACCGCTCCGCCGGGGGCCAGCCGGCGGGCCGACCTCAGAAGGGACGAGTCGGAGCCGGCACAGACCACCGCGATCTGCAGCGGCCCCCGAACCGCGGCCTCGGTGACGGCCAGCCAGTGGCCGGCCGCACGTGGTGCTCGTGCCAGCAGCGGAGTGTGCGCGGCCAGCGTTGCCCGGGCCGCCTCGAGATATCGGTCGGCTCGGTCGGATCCCACGAGTTGAGCGGCCGTCATCAGCGCCTCGGCGATCAACGACGCACCCGACGGCGTCGCGCCGTCCGCCGGGTCAGCCGGCCGCAGTATCAATGCCTCGGCATCGTCGGCGGTGTCGAACCAGCGCCCCGGTCGTTCCGGATCGGTGAAATGGGTCAGGGCATTGTCGATCAGCCCGACCGCGGCGGTGAGCCAACGGTCCTCGCCGGTGAGCTGATAGAGCGTCGCCAAGCCGGTTGCCAGTGCGCCGTGATCTTCCAGGATCGCTGCGCTGTCGCCCGCGACACCGCCCAGGCTGGCGCGACGCAGCCGCCCGCCGACGAGGTGGGAGCCGAGAATGGCATCCGCGCAGCGGCCGGCAGCGTGCAGCAGGTCCGGCCGGTCCAGTGCCGCCGACGCCTCGCCCAGCGCGGTGATCGCCAATCCGTTCCAGGCCGTGACGACCTTGCCGTCACAGGCGGGCTGAGTGCGCGCGGCCCGCGCCGCCAGCAGCGCGGCCCTGACCCGCCCCATCCTTTCGGCATCGTCGGCGTCGGTTCGCAGTTGCAGCACCGACGCGCCGTCCTCGAATGTGCCGGTGTCCGTCACCGAGAAGACGCCCGCTGCCCACCTGCCGTCGTCGTCGCCGAGCACGTCGCGCAACTCCCGGGGCGTCCATACGTAGGTGGCGCCCTCGCGGCCATCGGCATCGGCGTCCAGGGACGAGATGAGCATGTCCTTGTCGGTTAGGTCGCGCAGCAGGAAGTCAGCCGTCTGTCCCGCGATCCTGCGGGCCAATCCGGATGCAGTGCGTCTGGCCAGGTGCGCGTACACGCGCAGCAGCAAAGCGTTGTCGTAGAGCATCTTCTCGAAATGGGGCACCACCCAGGCGCTGTCGACGCTGTAGCGCGCGAAGCCGCCCGCGAGCTGGTCGTAGATTCCGCCCCGGGCCATCGCGGCACAGGTTCTCTCGACGGCGGCCAGCCACGCCCGTATGCCGGTGCGCTCGTGGCTGCGCAACAACGCCTCCAGCAGCGCCGAAGGAGGAAACTTCGGTGCGCCGCCGAATCCCCCGCGGCCGGTGTCTTCGTCGCGCAGCACGCTCGCCACGGCGTGGTCGCACAACTGCGCCGTCGCGGGCAGCCCCTCGCCGATGTGGCCGGAGGCGATTCTGCGCAGTTCGCCGGCGATCCGGCCGCAGGCTTGCTCAACTTCGTCGCGGCGCTGCAGCCATGTTTCGGTGACGGCCGAAAGCAATTGCAGGAATTGAAGTCTCGGGTAATAGGTGCCGCAGAAGAACGGCCGCCCGTCGGGCGTCAAAAAGCAGGTCATCGGCCAGCCGCCCTGCCCGGTCAGCGCGACGGTGGCGTTCATGTACACGGCGTCGATGTCGGGTCGTTCCTCCCGGTCGACCTTGATGCAGACGAAGCCCGCGTTGGCCAACGCGGCGACATCAGCGTTCTCGAAAGATTCGTGGGCCATGACGTGACACCAGTGGCAAGCGGCGTAGCCGACGGAGAGCAGGATCGGAACGTCGCGCGTCGCGGCCTCGGCAAGCGCTTCGAGCGTCCACTGCTGCCAATGCACCGGGTTGTCCGCGTGCTGGCGCAGATAGGGGCTCGTCGCCTCACCCAGGCGGTTGGCCACCCGGCTCCTGTGTCGGGTTATTCGGCGCCGCGGGGTCACCGCCGGATCCGCTGTCTGCGGCCGACCCGGACGCGGCAGGCCGCCCGTCGAACGAGTCGGGCAGCTTGTTCAGATGCCGGTTCATCGACCACACCAAACCGAACGTCGCGATGAGCAACAGGACGACGATGAGCAGGCCGAACGGGCCGGCCTTGCCGAAGTCCGGACCGCTGTTGCGCGGTGCGTCGTCGGCGAGCAGGACCAGTGCGGTCCAAGTCAAGGTCGTCATGCGCAGATCCCCGCGAACAGGTCGGTTTCGGGCAACGACACCTGTACCCGCGAACGGGCCAGTTCAAACTCCTCGGTGGGCCACAGCCGCCGCTGCCATTCGATAGGCGCCCGGAAGAAGTCGCCCAGCGGGTCTATCTGGGTGGCGTGTGCCCGCAACGCATCATCACGCTGCTCGAAGTAGGCGGCGCAAGCTATGCGGGTGGTGACCCGATCGGCGAACGCGTCGTGGTCGGGATCCCAGTGCGCCAGCCATTTGTCGAAGGGACCCTGCTCGCCGTGTTTGGCGAACTCGTCCTGCAGCAACTGCATCCGTTGACGCAGAAAACCGTGGTTGTAGTACAGCTTTGCGACGCTCCAAGGGTCACCGGCAACGGGAAACCGGCGGTGGTCGGCGGCTGCCTCATAGGCCGCCACCGATACCTCGTGGCAGCGGATGTGATCCGGGTGCGGGTAGCCACCGTTTTCGTCGTAGGTCGTCATGACGTGTGGACGGAACTGGCGGATCAACCGGACCAGGCGCTCGGTGGACTCCTCGAGGGGCACCAGGGCGAAGCAGCCTTCGGGCAACGGCGGGAGCGGATCGCCGGAGGGCAGCCCGGAATCGTGGAAGCCCAGCCAAGCATGCTCGACGCCGAGAATCTCGGCCGCCTTGGCCATTTCGTCGCGCCGCACTTCGGCGATACGCCCTCGTACCTCGGGGAGGTCCATCGCCGGATTGAGGATGTCGCCCCGCTCCCCGCCTGTGAGGGTGACAACCATGACCCGGTGCCCCTCGTCGGCGTACTTCGCGGTGGTCGCAGCGCCCTTGCTGGACTCGTCGTCCGGATGGGCATGCACCGCCATCAGCCGCAGCTCGGTCACCGTCGCCTTCACTCTGTTCGTTGGGGTTCGTCGGGGGTTCGTCGGGTTCGCATACAGTTGCAGTCGCAATACTTTCATCCCCGCCACCACCCCGCTTAACCCGATACCCCGAGCACAGCCGAAGCCATCGCAATGTCGATCCAACGCCCCGAGGCCCGCTACGGCCGGCAACGACTCTCCGCACCGCGCCGGCGCGCTGTGGTCATTGCGCTGACGGTGCTGGCCCTGGGTTTGGGAGTGGCCGTCGCCGCGGTCGGGTACCAACGGCTGGGCACCTCCGAGGTCGCCGGAGAGCTGGCGGGCTACCGGCTGATCGACAACGAGACCGTCGAGGTCACCATCTCGGTTACCCGGTCCGACCCGTCACGGCCGGTGGCGTGCATCGTCCGGGCCCGATCCAAGGACGGCAGCGAGACGGGGCGGCGCGAGTTCCTGGTAGGTCCGTCGGATCACGAAACAATCCAGGTCACCGTCTCGGTCAAGACCAGCCGCCCGCCCGTCGTCGGCGACGTCTACGGCTGCGGACCCGACGTCCCGCCCTACCTGGTGGCGCCGTGATGCGCTGAAACCTGAAAATCGGGTTCCAGCCGCGATGGTATGCTGGATCACACACGGTTCCTGCTGGGGCCGTGTCTTGCGTCTACAGATCAGCGTGTTCGGCCGCCGCTCTGGATGGCAATACATAGGCGAGCCGCCGTGTTCCCGGCGGCAAAACCACTGAACTGCCCGACGCGGAAAGCGCGGACCAACGAGATCGAGGAGCGCGAAACGATGACTGACACCCAGGTCACCTGGCTGACCCAGGAGTCCTACGACCGACTCAAAGCCGAGCTCGACCAGCTCATCGCCAATCGCCCGGTGATGGCGGCCGAGATCAACGACCGCCGCGAAGAAGGCGACCTACGCGAGAACGGCGGCTACCACGCCGCCCGCGAGGA
>CAZEHT010000040.1:3877-31024 GCA_964511995.1 uncultured Mycobacterium sp. | reverse complement strand
CATGGCGCAGAAGGCCGAGGAGTACGGCTCGCACGACAAGACCTTCGAGATCCCCGAGGACGGCATCGCCAACATCGTCGACCTCGCCACCGGCGAGACGTTGATGTCCCAGGACGTCGAGGCCGGCGACATCTGGCGCATGTGCGTCGTCAAGGACGCCCCGATCCGCGACTGGGTGAAACTGGCCGTCAACCGCGCGCGCAATTCCGGTATGGCGGTTGTGTTCTGGCTCGACCCCTACCGGCCCCACGAAAACGAGCTGATCACCAAGGTGCAAACCTACCTGAAGGATTACGACACGGAGGGCCTCGACATCCAGATCATGTCGCAGGTACGGGCCATGCGGTACACGCTGGAGCGCGTGGTGCGGGGCCTGGACACCATCGCGGCCACCGGCAATATCCTGCGCGACTACCTCACCGACCTGTTCCCCATCCTGGAGCTGGGCACCAGCGCCAAGATGCTCTCCATCGTGCCGTTGATGGCCGGCGGCGGCATGTACGAAACGGGCGCCGGCGGCTCGGCGCCCAAGCACGTCAAGCAGTTGGTCGAGGAGAATCACCTGCGCTGGGATTCCCTCGGCGAATTCCTCGCCCTGGCCGTCAGCCTCGAAGACCTGGGCATCAAGACCGGCAACAAGCAGGCCGCCATCCTGGCCAAGACGCTGGACGCCGCGACCGGCGAACTGCTGGACACCAACAAGAGCCCGTCACGCAGGACAGGTGAGATCGACAACCGGGGCAGCCAGTTCTACCTCGCCCTGTACTGGGCGCAAGCGCTCGCCGCGCAGATCGACGACCCGCAACTGGCCGCGCATTTCGCGCCGCTGGCCAAAGCGCTCGCCGAGAACGAGGCAGCGATCGCGGCGGAACTCACGGAGGTCCAAGGCAAGCCGGTGGACATCGGTGGCTACTACGCGCCGGACAACGAGAAGACCGTCGCGGTGATGCGGCCGAGCAAGACGTTCAACGCCGTTTTGGCCGCCGCGCAGCCCTGACGCCGGTCGTCGTACCCATCGGCCACGCAACGCTCATCGGTCAAGAAATGCCGGGGTGATTTCCACCGACCGGCGGGCTCACATCGCGCGGCTCGCGGTCTTCGCCGCGTTCCTGCTCACGATGTTCTACCTGGTGGGCGTCGCTCGCATCATCGACATCTCCGACCTCCGCGACGCCGTCGCGGCGACCGGACCGGTTGCGCCCCTGGCGTTCATCGCGGTGTCCTCCGTCCTCGCCGCCCTGTTCGTGCCCGGGCCGATCCTGGCCGCCACCAGCGGTGCGCTGTTCGGTGCCGCCTTCGGCACGCTTGTGACACTGTGCGCCACGGTCGGGACCGCGGTCATCTGCAGCCTCGCCGGCCGCCGGGCCGGCCGGGACAGCGCACGCGCACTGCTCGGAGCCGACCGTGCCGAGCGGATCGACGCGCTGATCCAGGGCCGAGGGCTGTGGGCCGTCGTCGGTCAGCGGTTCATTCCGGGTGTCTCCGACGCGCTGGCTTCGTATGCGTTCGGCGCGTTCGGAGTTCCGTTGTGGCAGATGGCTGTTGGCGCGTTCATCGGATCGGTGCCGCGGGCGTTCGTCTACACGGCACTGGGTGCGTCGATCAGCGAGCTGTCGTCGCCGCTGGCGTACACCGCGATCGCCGTGTGGTGCGTGACCGCCGTTATCGGGGCCTTCGCCGCCCACCGCGGGTACGGGAAGTGGCGCGACGCACGGCGCGCCCAAGCCGACGGGTAGGGGACGACCGAGCAGCTACCGTCCCCGAACTCGCGCACCTGCTTGAAGACGAGCCGGCCGTCGGACAGGAGATCCTGATCTCCCGAGGCGGTGAGCTGCGCGACGTCCTTGGCCGGTTGACGTAGCGAGTGGTGAGAAACCGGATGGCCTGTTCGTCATGGAAGTTGACGATGGTGACCTCCGAATACGTGCCCGGATCGGGGTATGACGTCCCCCGTCGATGTGATGTTGTGACGACAGTGTGGCACCGCGGCTAACACCGATGCCGTCGAATGAGCGGAACTGGCCGGCCCCCCGGGCGACGCAGTGTACCACCTGGTTGACAGTGGTACACTGCGGGCATGCCCACCCTGCGTCCGCGCTACCAGGTGACCGAAACACCGCAGGTCACCCGCGCGCTAGACCTAGCCGCCAAACGATGGCCCGGCGAGTCGCGTTCCAAGCTGTTGGTGCGCCTGGTCAGCATCGGCGGCGACACCCTTGAGCACGATCAGCACACCGCAGACACCACTCATCAAGCGGCTGTTCAAGCCAGCAGCGGTCGCTACGCCCAGGCGTTCGGACCCGACTATCTGACCGAACTGCGGGCGGACTGGCCTACGTGATCGCTCTGGACGCGAGTGTCCTGATCGCGCATTTGAATCCCGCCGACCTGCACCACCAGGCCGCGACCGCGGTCCTGCTCGGCGGCACGCCCGGCAGGATGCTGGTCCACTCCGTCACCATGGCCGAAGTCCTCGTCGGAGGGATCCGGATCGGACAGGGCGCGGCCATGTACGACGACCTGCGCGCCGCGGGCATCACCCTGGCCGCCCATGACGACGGCGAACCTTTGCGCCTGGCCGAACTACGCGCCACGACCGGGCTCAAAATGCCCGACTGCTGCGTTCTCGACATCGCCATCCACCACCAAGCGCGCCTGGCAACCTTCGACGCCGGCCTCGCCGCCGCTGCCCGACTGCGCGGTATACCCGTCCAAACGTGACCGGGCGCGGCCGACAGCACCAATCACCGCATCTCGTCGGATGCTGCCGCCCTGGCGAGTCTGCGGCTTGGGCACTACTGCGCAGCCGCCCGGTGCCTGACCTGACGTCCCCTACGTGCTCGGCGGTATCCGGCGGCAACGCTCGACCAAGCGCATGAGGTCCTCGTCATGCTCCTGGCCGGCGTGGACGGGCAGGGCGATTCCCGTGCACAAGCCGGAATACCAATTGGTAAGGACCGCCGGGATTTCGTCGAACGTCCCTTGGGGGACAACACGATCCATCACATCGTCGGTCAGGTATCTCGACAATTCGTCCCATTCGGAGCGGCGCGCCATCATCGTCAGAGCCGTGGCGACGTCGCCGAATCCGAAATGTTCCAGTTGCCTGCGGTACGCGGGTGTGCTGTAGAGGAACGCCAGCTCGGCTCGCCGGGGCTCGCGGGCGGCCTCGACCTCGCCGCGCGTCGCCGCCATCATGGGTTGGGGATTTGCCACAACCTGCAGTGGGTTCCGGACGTGCTGGGCACCCGAGGCGCCCCGGGCCAGCGCTGGAAGAATCCGCTCGCTGAGGACCAGCGGATGTGAATTGGTGGGGTGGCACACAAAGCCGTCCGCCAGTTCCCCGGCCATGGCGCAGAGCCGGTTGTTCACCCCACCGGTCCAGATCGGCGGAGCGGCAACGTCGAGCGGGCCGGGGTTGAAGTACGGCTGAAGACGGTCGAATCGATAATGCTGCCCTACGTAATTCAGTGGCTCACCGGTCTGGAAGGAGTCGAAGATGGCCTTGAGCGCGTTGATGTAGTCCCGCAGGCGGGCCACCGGTTCGGACCAACTGGATGAGAATCGCCCGACGATGTTTCCCCGCACTTGCGACGCGATGCCGAGCTGGAACCTGCCCTGCGAGTACTTCGTGAGGTCCCACGCGGAGTAGGCGGTGATCATCGGGCTGCGCGGAAACGCGAGCGCCATGCTGGTCCGGACGGTCAGTCGCGTCGTGCGCTGCAGCGCCAGCGCTGCGACGGCAAACGGGTCATGGACGGTCTCGGAGATGTGGATGACGTCGAATCCGATTCGTTCCACCCGGGCAGCCCAGTCGCCGATCTCTCCAAGGCCGAACCGTGCCGGGGTGGAGGCCGCCAGTTCCATCGTTCCTCCGATCATGCCGAGCAGCCCCGGGCATCGGCGCCACAACGTGGCTGGATCATGCGGGTCATGGCCCTCGCTATCGAACATTGCCCCGGTGTCGCCATCGCGCAATTCGACCCGGGAACACGCTACAGCCCTCCGACCGGCTCCTTCTGGAGCGTCACCGAGACACCCGAAGAGACAACCATCGTTTGCCCGTAGGCTCACCTCGGTGAGCGACGTCGTGGTGCTCGGCTCGGGATTCGCGGGTTTGTGGGCCGCCTTGGGCGCTGCCCGCCGAGTCGATGAACTCGGCGTTGCGCCTCACGAGGTGAACGTCACCGTCATCAGTTCCCAGCCCTACCACGACATCCGGGTCCGCAACTACGAAGCCGACCTGACACCGTGCCGCATTCCGCTGCGCGACGTGCTCGACCCGGTTGGCGTCGGACACCTCGCCGCCGAGATAACGGGAATCGACACCGACTCTTGCACGGTGCGCACCTCGCTCGGTGATCGCACCTACGACCGCCTCGTGGTCGCCCTCGGAAGCGGGCTCGCCAGACCGCCGCTTCCGGGCCTGGCGGAATTCGGGTTCGACGTCGACACCTACGACGGCGCGGTCAGGTTGCGGCGCCACCTCTCGCAATTGGCCGACGCGCAATTGGCGGGTACCCGCAACGCTCAAGCTGACGCGACCGTGCTCGTCATCGGCGCCGGGCTGACCGGGATCGAGACGGCGTGCGAGTTACCGGCACGTCTGGCACCTCTCTTTCCCGACGTCACGCCCCGCGTCGTGCTCCTCGACCATAACCCTCACGTCGGCTCCGATATGGGAAGGTCGGCAGGGCCTTTCATCGAAGCCGCGCTCACCCAGCTTGGGGTGCAAACCCGGCTGGGCGTCAGCGTCACAAGGGTTGGCCAGGACGGCTTGGCGCTGTCGACCGGGGAGACGCTCGCCGCGTCGACGGTGGTGTGGTGCGCGGGCATGCGTGCCAACCCGTTGACCGCCACGCTGGGTGTCGAGCGCGATCGTCTCGGCCGCGTCCCGGTCGACGACTACCTCCGCGTGACCGGGCTGCAAGGTGTGTTCGCTGCCGGAGACGTGGCCGCCGCAAAGGTGGATGACACGCACATGTCGGTGATGTCGTGCCAACACGGGCGTCCAATGGGCCGCTACGCCGGGTACAACGTGATCGGCGACCTGTTGGGTGCGCCCATGCTGGCCCTTCGAATCCCTTGGTACGTAACGGTTCTGGATCTCGGTGAGGCGGGCGCTGTTTACACCGAGGGCTGGGATCGGCGAGTCATCGCCAGCGGGGCCGAGGCGAAGGCGACCAAACGAAACATCAACTGCAGGCGCATCTATCCACCGCTCAGCGGCAACCGGGACGAGATCCTCGCCGCCGCGGCTCCCAGTCTGCAATCCCGGCCGAACCAGGGCGACGAACCCGAATAGTCATCGGGCGAGGGCCCACTGGCCGAAGTCGGCCGCGAGAACGTCGTCCACATCGAGTTTCACACCGTCGATGACGACACCCGGGTGCGACGGGGTGACGACCTCGGTCTGGTATAGGACGGCAGCCGGCTCACGCTTACCCTGCGACCACGCCTTCGTTTGCCAAGCCCACCGATAGCCCGGCGTTGTCGAGTAACCGATTACACCGTCTCCAATAGCCCACCCACACGCCCGGTTGTGGCCGTAGATGCCGGTGCGGGCTGTGCCAAGCATCGAATTTATTCCCCGAAACCACTGGGAAGCAGTGTTTTTCCACGTGTCGGCATTGATATCCTCGTCGACGCTGAAGAAGATCGGCGCCGTATCCGGCCCCCCGGCCGCCGCGTGCAGCCGCAGAGCGGTCTGCGCGTCCGCCACGCCGCCGTCATAGCCACGGGTGAAGTCCGACGGCGTGGGCCATCCCGGCTTGCCGTATTGGTAACAGCTGACGACATGCAAACCCGCATTCCTCAGCGCATCGGCATACTCGCGGGTGACCGGCTTGAAATCGAAAGTGGCGCCGGGACGCAACTCGGACACATAGACCAGTGCACCGTCGAAGCCCGCCGCTTTGATCGATTCGGGCGCGACCAACCGTTCCGTGAAATCGATCAGCTTGAGGTTGTCGGCGGCCGCGGCCTTCTGAAGGGGGACCGTGGCGGCCACTACCCCGGGGCCTGCGAGCGCCGGAACGGACGCCGACAGTGCGTACTTGAGGATGTCGCGTCGTGAAACGGCTTTCGTCACGACTGACAAGAGTATCCCCACTTCTTTAGTGCGGGTGATCGTTCGGCCGCGGCTCATCCGCCCGCCTCGATCTCGGCTACCCGCGCCGCAGCCTCCGGTCCACAGACCGGCTGCAGGTTCACCGTCCCGGCCGCCGATAGGTCGTCGATCCGGCGCTTGAGGTCGCCCGAAGAAATATGCGCATAGAGGTTGGCGCCCGGACACGTCGTCTCGGCGAAATCCCGGTGTCCCGCAATCGTGTCGCTCGCAACCTGAAAGGTCTGGGTGGCCCAGGCGAAAACCAGTGCGGCACTGTTCAGCTGCGCCTCGGAGATGGGTTGCTGATCGAAGTCGCCATCGCAGAACACCAGGAAGTGGCCGGTGGGGTCGTAATCGGTCGCGGTATCACCGGCGAGCTTCGGTGTGCGCAGCTCGTAGATGTTGCCGTTGAGGTCGATGCCGACGTGGTAGGCGATGTCGATCCAGCCACGTTCCGCTTGGTGGAAGTGCTGGTGTTGACGCAGCCGCGCCGGCGCGATCCGGTTGTCGCCGAGCACCACACCCGCGTGGTGAAGCGTCATCCGGGTGATGGTGTGCGGTCTGCCGCCGGGCCGTGGGGGACGGGCGCCCCAAGCGCCGCGGCACAAGATGGACGCCGAGCTCGAGAATGACGCGGGCCTGGCGGCGACGGTGGGAGCAGGCGCTGTGCCGATTGCGGTTGTGGCGGCGGTTTGGCTGCCGGCCACCAGGCTCGCTCCGGTCGTGGCCTCCGGGAGCGGTTTCGGTCCCGCGGGCACCTTCGTTGCGCACGCGCCCGCGGTGAGTGCCAGGCCCACAGTCGAGGCCATTTGCAGCCACCGGCGGCGACTGACACCATCCGGACAACCGGTCCCGTGACTGGAGGGAGTTCCCTTCACAACCTCGACGATACGGAGGTGTCCGCTCCGGAAAGGGCGGTTAAGGCAAACCGCACACCTGCAGCCGATGTGGACGACACCGCCGCGGCAACCGATGCGGTTCGCGCGATCGTCGCGCCCCTGCGGGCTCGGTGGTCGTCGCCGATCCCGCCGAGACCGAGCTTCCCAGAGCCAGTGCCGATGTCGTCATCGGGGCTCGGTCACGGACGGCGTCCATCGGAGCTCACTACCGCGTCGAAGTAATCCCCGATCCGCGTGGCGGTACCTGCGAAATAGGGTTGACACTGCGTCCCAGCGTGTGGTGATCATCGCTGGCCGGGCGGCTCGGGTCCGGGATTGATTGGGTTACAAGACAATACGACCCCTTATCCCTTGGCCGGGTTAGCGTGGACTGAGCCTGATGACGGGCAGCTCGCGGTCGGTCCTTTCTTGGTAGCCCGCGAAGCGACCGGCGGCGGCCGTGATTTGCCGCCAAGCACTGTCGCGCTCCTGGCCATGCAGTTGTTGGGCCGTCACATTCTCAGCGCGACCACCGAATTCAACGGACACGCGATCGGGATTGGCGGCCAGGTTGTAATACCAGTCGGGGTTCTTGGCAGCTCCGGCGACAGAGGCCACCACCAACCAGCCACCACCGTCGTCGGGGAAGCAGGCGAGCGGAGTCTTTCGCTCGAGCCCGCTCTTGTTGCCCACGGTGGTCAGCACCAAAACGGGCACATCCCCAAAAAGCCTGCCTGTCTTACCGATTCGATTCGTCGCGTACTTGTTGAACTGCTTCATCAAATTCTTGAGGAAGGTCGGATGCGAAACGCCTCGGGTGCCGTTTGGGGTGTTGAAACTCATTGAGCGTCCCGTCTGCTGGTTTGCGGTTGTCACAGCGAACATGACGACACTACGGTTTCCTCCATGGTCAATCAGATGCTGGTCCTCAACCGCGCCGACCTCGAAAGCCTGGGCCTGACCTGGTCGGAGATCATCGACGTTCTCGACGACGCCTTCGGCCAGAAGGCCCGCGGACTGGTGCAGAACCCGCCGAAGCCCAAGGTCACATCCCGCGACGACGCATTCATTCACGCGATGCCGGCCTACCTCGGAGGGTCGGACCGGATCGGCATCAAGTGGGTCGCCGGTTACGAGCAGAACCACGCCAAAGGCCTGCCCTACATCTACGGCGCGGTCATCATCAACGACGCGGAGACGGGGCGGCCCATCGCACTGCTCGACGGTGGCTGGATCACCGAGATGCGCACCCCCGGCGTCTCCGGCGTCACAATGCGGCATGTGCCCGGAGATCCGAAGCGCCTGGCGATCGTCGGCTGCGGTGTGCAGGGCCGCCGCCATCTGGAGGTCGCACTCGAGGTGCACCCCGGGTTGACCCACGTCACTGCCTACGACTACGTCGACGGCGTCGCCCAGCGACTGCTCGACAACGCCGGCGACCGCGTGACGACCGTCGCAGCCACGCCCAACGACGCGGTGGCGGGCGCCGACCTTGTGATCACCACCATCACCATCGCGCTCGACCCCAAACTGGACTGCGCCAACACCGACCCCAACGCACTGCTGCTTCCCGTGGACTATGACGACGCCATGGCGCCGGCCGCGTTCCACGACGCCGTGATCTACTGCGTCGACGACCTCGGCCAATATGGCTCGGTTGCCGACAAACTCTACTTCTTCGGCCTGCCGGCGCCCGACACCCATCTGGCCGAGGTCGTCGCCGAAGAGCGCGAGGTGCCCGTCACGGGTCGGCGGATGTTCCTCAACATGGGCATCGCGATGGACGACGTGGCCCTTGGCGCGCTGGCGCTGGATCGCGCAACCGCCACGGGAGCCGGCCGCTACATCGAATTTCCCTGAACCCTCTGGAGCAGCAGAACTACAAGGGCACGAATGTTTTTCGTCACCGTCGTGCTGATCCTGGTGTCAATCCACCTGTATCTGTGGAAACGGCTGGTCAAGGACACCACAACAAGGCGATCTCGTGCCCGCCGGGCACTGACCGCGGCTTTGGCCGGGTTGTTCGGGCTGGCGGTCGCGGCGTTGGTTGTCCCCCGACGAGTCGAGATCGTCGGGGTCAGCGAAGCGCGATGGATCGCATGGCCCGGGTACCTGTGGTTTGGGCTTGCCGTGTATCTCTTTCTGGCGCTGCTCGCGCTCGAACCGGTGCGGCCCGTGCTCGGCAGGTGGATCAAGCGCAGGTCGACTGCCACGGATTCGGTCCCTGCCGACCCGCCCGCAGAGGCGGTGTCAAAGGTGGTGTCAAAGGAAGAGGCGCCGGCCCTCGACAGGCGCCTCTTCCTCGCCCGCTCATGTGGCGTGGCAGCAGGCGTGGCGTCCGGAGCCTTGGTCGGTGTCGGCACGGTGACCGCGGTGAGCAAACCGGACCTGCTGCGGGTTCCCGTCCGGCTTCGTCGCCTGGACCGGGCGTTCGACGGCTTCCGCATTGCTGTTGTCTCCGACGTTCACCTGGGCGCACTGGCCGGTCGCGCGCGCATGGAACGACTCGTCCGCATGATCAACGAGGCCGACCCGGACCTGGTGGCCATCGTCGGCGACCTGGTCGACGGCTCCGTCGACGAACTCGGTCGTGCCGTCGAACCTCTGCAGGACTTGGTCTCTCGCGAAGGCGCCTTCTTCGTCACGGGCAATCACGAATACTTCGTCGGCGATACGCTCTCATGGCTGCGGGAGTTGGAGCGCCTCGGCATAGCGCCACTGCGCAACAACAACACGCAAATTCGCAGGCGCGGTGCCACATTCGGTCTCGCCGGTGTCAACGACATCGCCGGGGCGAGACATGAGGATCCGCCCGATTTCGATCGCGCCCTGGCCGGTCTGGATCATTCTGGGCCGACCGTACTGCTCGCCCACCAGCCCGTGGCGGTGATGAAAGCTGCCGCACGCGGGGTCGATCTGCAGATCTCGGGTCATACCCACGGAGGCCAGATGTGGCCCTTCCATTACGCCGTTCGGCTCGCTCAGCCGTCCCTGGCAGGGTTGTCGACCGTCGATGAAACGCAGCTCTACGTCACGCGTGGTGCCGGATTCTGGGGACCGCCGGTCCGGGTCGGGGCACCGCCGGACATCACGATTTTGTCGTTGCACGCTGCGGGATAGAGATCGACGACGTCGGGCAACTCCCCCTCGTCAGAGGTCGTTGCCCGCGTAGGACAGATTGAAACTTTTGTTGGCCAAAGGAAAGTCGGGCACGATGGTGTCGGTCATCGCCACGGGCAGCGCGGGCCAGTTGAACCATGACGGATCGACGACCTTTGCGCGAGTGAGGTATCCGTTGCCGTCTACTTCGACGCGGTGCACGATTGTGCCGCGCCATCCTTCGACGATCCCGATCCCACTGGACTGAGTGGATTGGGCCGCCCCCGTTCCTGCGGCCACCGTCGCCAACGGCCCGGCGTGGGATTCGGCGAGATGCGTAGCCAACTCGGTGGACGCGGCGAATTCGTCGCGCCGCGCGGTGTAGCGGGCCAGGACGTCACCATCGTCGCTGCCCACCACGACAACCGGGAGGGCCACGGTCGGATGGTCGATGCGGGCGTCGGTGCGCAGTCCGCTGGCGCGGGCAACGTACCCCAGGCAGCCGAGCGCCTTCGCGTCGTCGGCCGGCAGCACCGCGGTGCCGGCGAATCGGTCCCGGATCCCCGAGTTGGCGAGGGTGAGTTCGGCGACCTCAGCGAGGTCGGTCGCGATGTTTTGCAGCCGAACGGTGTCGGGCAGCGCGCGCAGCGCCACGCCGCCGGGGCGAACGGCTCCGCGCAGCAGACGGTGGCCGGTCACCTGCGCGTTAATTCGCAGCAGCTGTTCGCGTATCCGTTGGGCGTGGGCGTTGGCCAGCGCGAACCCGACGTCATTGGCCAAGGCACCCAGGTCGGTGGCGTGGTTGTAGAGCCGTTCCAGTTCGACCAGCAACGCCCGCAACCGGTGCACCGGCTCGGACACCTCGATACCCAGCGCCCCCTCTACCGCCAGGCTGTGGGCGAGGGCATGCCCGACGGAGGTGTCACCGCTGATCCGCTCGGCGAACTCGACCGCTTCGGTGGCGCGGCGGCCCTCGAACAACTTCTCCACGCCGCGGTGCACGAACCACAACCGCGCCTTGAGCCGCAACACCGTCTCACCGACGACCGAGAACCTGAAGTGACCCGGTTCGATCAGTCCGGCGTGTACCGGCCCCACCGGGATTTCGTAGACCCCGGCTCCCTCCACGTTGACGAACGGAAAGTGCCCGCCGCGCTCGAATTGCGGTGCCGCGCCGGCGGTTCGGCGCATGGGATGCCACCTCTCCGGCCAGTGGGCGTGGCGGACCAGCCGGCGCGGTCGGGGATGCCCGATCGGGCGAATGCCGTAAAGGTCGAGCATCTCGCGTTCGAAGCGGCTCGCCGGAAAAGAGAGATAGGCCAGCGAGCGCACGGCCGGCTCATCGGCAGGCGTCGAGAATTCCAGTTCGACGCGGCGATCCGGCCGGCCGGCCAGAAACAGGTACACCACCCGCAGCCGCTCACCGTCGTCTTGGGCTGCCACGAGGGCAAGCCGGTAGCCGTCTGCCATCAACTCTTCGGCCCGGTCTGCCAACTCGTCGCCGCACACTCTCTGGCGCAACCACTCTCGGTTCACGACAGCCCCCCGACGTGGCCCGCCGCGGCGGTGAGCAATTCGGTCACCGGCCCGGCCGTCACACCAAGAACCAGCGAAGCGGCGATCCCGGCCACCATCGCGGTGGCCACCGTCGCCGGCACCGGAATCGGCGTGGTCGCGTTATCCGGTGCGCCGAGCAGCATTCGGCCTGAACTGCGCAGCAGGGCCGCGAACGCGATCGAGATCAACAACACCACTGCGCCGAGCACCCACGTCAGTCCGGTGCTGGCCAGCGACCGGGCGATCGCCAGCTCACTGGCGAACATCGCGAACGGAGGAAACCCCAACAGGATGATCAGACCCACGGCGAATGACCCGCCGACGATCCGTGATCGCTGCAGAACCGCCGTGATCGAAGCGATCTCGGTCCCGTTGTGCGCAGCCTGCAGTTGGCCGCCCGCCAGGAACAGCACAGTCTTGCCCACGCCGTGCGCCATGACGTGCAGCAGCAGAGCGGCAATGGCGGCCGTCGTGCCCGCCGCGAGGGCGATGGCGAGCAGGCCCATGTTCTCCATCGAGGAGTAGGCGAGCATGCGTTTGAGATCGCCGGCCAGCGTGAGCATCAGCGCCGCGATGCCCAGGGTGACCAGGCCGATCACGACCAATCCGGTTCGCAGGAACGCGGGCCCGGTCGAGGCAGCGACGACCGGTTGGAGTCGGATGAGCACCGAGAATGCGACGGACAGCAGCACCCCGCTCATCAGCGCAGACACCGGCGCCGGCGCTTGGCTGTGGGCATCGGCGAGCCAGGTGTGAAACGGGAAGAGCCCGACTTTGGCGCCGTAGCCGAGGAGCAGCAGTCCACCGGCAAGCCGCGTCACGTCAGGATCGAGTCGGCTTGCGTACGCCCGCAACACATCGAGATTCAGTGCCTCCTCGGGCACCGCGCCCGCGTGCTGGGCGGCGAAGTAGAGCAGGATCGTCCCCAGGAAGGCCACCGCGATCCCGACCGAACAGACGATGACGTACTTCCACGTGGCTTCCAGCGCGGTGCGGGTGTGGCGGTGTCCGACCAGAAACGCGGTGATGACCGTCGTGGCCTCGATCGCCACCCAGATCACGCCGATGTTGTTGGCGCAGACGGCCAACACCATGGCAGCAAGGAACGCCGGGGTCAGCGTCCCGTAGAGCCGTGCTCCGCGTATGTCGGTGTGGCCATGCGCCAGTTCGGCATCGATGTAGCCGATGCTCGCCCAGGCGGCGAGCGTGCCGACCCCACCGATAACGATCAACATGGTGGCCGACAGGGCGTCCGCGCGCAGCAGACCGTCGAGGGCGAGGTGTTGCCCGAACCCGATGCGCGCGCCGAGGCCCGCGCCGCAGGCCAGCACCGCCGCTGCCGATGCGGCTGTCGCCACGGCGGTGGCGCGGCGCCAGCCGACGGCCAGGTTTGTCAGCGCGGCCGCCACCGGGGTCAGGATTGCCACCAGGATCAGGGTCGTCATCAGTCCCGCAACTCCTGCAGTCGGTCCAAGTCGGCTCCACCGAAGGCGCGCCGCAGCCGACCCGTCAGGACGCCGATGACGATGACGGCGAACAGCACGTCCAGCGAGGCGCCCATTTCGACGATGACCGGCACACCTGCGGTGAGCAGAAACGCTGTCGCGGCAATTCCGTTGTCCAGCATCAGGAAACCGGCCGCCTGCGACACGGCGTGGCGCCGGATGGCCATGACGAACAGTGCGATCAGCACGACGGCGACAGCTGCCGGCACGGCCGCGGTGATCGGGCCGGGTTCCAACCTCACCACCGGTGGGGTGACCGCAAAGGCGACCACCGTCAGCGCGGCGGCGATCAGCAAGGAGCTGGAGGTGTTGACCAACGGGGTCGCCTCGCGCTGTTCGTCACGTTCAGCGGCCACCGCACCGGCCAGCAGCCACGGCAGGACCACGGCACGCAAGATCAGAACCGCACTGCCGACCGCAATCAGTTCCCCACTGCCGTCGTGGATACCGCGCGCGATCGGGATCACAGCCAGCGCCGCTCCCTGCCATGACAGCAGCCGCACGATGGCAGCGAGGTCGCGCCGCCACACGATCAGAACCGCGGTGAGCAGCACACCGCCAGCAGCGAAGTCGATCGTGCTGGCCAACATGTCCTGTCCCATCGGTGATCTACCCCGCTTGTCCGGTCTGCGCGGTGAAGAAGTTGGCCGCGGTCACCGCGAGCAGGGCGAGCAGAAACGACCCGGCCAACAATTCGGGGACACGAAACAGTCGCAGCTTGGCGAGGAACAGCTCTGCGAACGCCAGCGCGGCTGCCAATAGGCCCACCTTGAGGACAATCGCGACGACGCCCAACATCACCTCGGGCGCTGTCGGCTCGGCACGGGCAATCCCCCACGGCACGAACAGGTTCACCAACAAAGCCAGCAGCACCGTCAGGCGCATCCCGGCGGCCCATTCGACCAATGCGAGCCGGGGGCCGGCGTACTCGAGCACCATAGCCTCGTGCACCATCGTCAGTTCCAGATGGGTCGCCGGGTTGTCCACCGGGAGCCGTCCGGTCTCGGCGATGATCACGATGCCCAGCGCGACGAACGCCAGGACAGCGGCCGGTGATACCGCCTGGCCGGGGTGGTGCACGGTGTTGCCCACGAGCGCACCGAGATTCGCCGATCCTGCTGGTATCGACAGCGCGAAAACGGCCAGCAGAATCGTCGGTTCCACCAACGCGGCGATCGTGATCCCCCGGCTGGCGCCCATGCCGCCGAACGAGGTGCCCGTGTCGATACCGGCCAGCGCCAGCGCCACCGTCCCGACGAATAGCAGCCCGACGACGGCGAAGAGGTCGGCGATGGGATCGAGTGGGGAGCCGACGGCCACGATCGGCACGATCGCGGCGATCAGTAGCGCACTGCCGGCGACCACAGCGGGCCCGGCCGCGAATACCACCGTGGTTCCCCGGGGGCGGATCGACTGCTTGCCGAGTTGCTTGCGCAGGTCACGGAAGGGCTGCAGCACACCCCCACCGCGTCGCCCTTCCGATAGCGCGCGGACCTGGCGCATCACGCCGATCACCAACGGGGCGCCGAGGATGACCAGGACAAGCTGGGCGGCCCCCGCCGCTACGGACATCGCGGTCATCGTGCGACCACCAACACCGCGACCACACCAAGCGCACCGTAGGCCAGGTAGAGATGCACACTGCCCGTGTGCGCGCGCGCAACCAGTCGCGCGGCTGAGGCCACCGCCTCAACCACGGGCGTGTAAAGGCGCCGTTCGATCGCATCGACGATCTCGGCGCGATAGGCGACCTGGCGCACCATGTAGCGGGATTCCTCGTAGTGGGTGACCTCGACATCGGTGTCGGGTTGCAGCACGTTGTCGAAGACGCGCTGCAGCGGTTCGGCGAAAGACGTTGCGGTGTACTGCATCCTCGGTGTCAGCTCATCGGCGCCGCACGCCCACAGCGGTGCCACCCGTGTGTCCGGTCTGCTCCACCCTCGCAGCGACGACAGTGCAGTCGCCCAGAGCACCGAGACGATCAGTGCCGCCGCCAGCAGCCCGGGTGCGATCGAGCCCGACACTCCGGGCAGCCGCACCACGGCACCGAAATCGGTGAACGGCGCGGCCTGGCCCACGGGAAGCCCGGCAAGTACGTGACGTAACGCCGGCGCCACGACAGCCGGCGCGACAGCCAGAACACAACATGCCGTGCCCGCCAACGCCATCGCACCCACCATGCTCACCGGCGCCTCCCGGGCCTCGGCGGCCGCTGGGGACCGGGGCCTGGCAAGGAACCCGATGCCGAATGCTTTCACCATGGCCGCCACACCGAGACCGGTGGTCAGTGCCACGGCACCCACCGCCAGCGGGGTTGTCAACATGATGACGACATCGCCGTCGGGTGCGGCGTGGATCAGCGCCTGCACGAGCAGCCATTCGCTGACGAAACCCGCACCCAGCGGAAGCCCGGCCGCGCCCAACCCCGCGACACCGAACATCGCTGTGGTGACGGGCATTCGCGTGGCAAGGCCGCCCATCCGGTCGAGATCACGCAGTCCGGTTTCGGCCAGCACCGAACCCGCGGCAAGGAAACCGAGGCTCTTGAACGCCGCGTGCGCGGCGAGATGCAGCAGTGCGGCAGTCATCGCGATGGTCGCGGGACCGTGCGCATCGGCTGTGGCGAACAGCGTCGCGGCGCCAAGCGCGATGGTGACCAACCCCATGTTCTCGGTCGTCGAGTACGCCAGCAGTCGTTTGAGGTCGTTGGCGACCGATGCCTGCAGCACACCGTAGACCGCCGAGACCATGCCTACGGCCAGCAAGGTGATCGCCCACCAGCGCGGCCCCGGACCCAACAGCTGCAGGTCGATCCGCACGATTCCGTAGATGCCCAGGTTGACCATCGCGGCGCTCATCAGGGCCGACACCGGGCTCGGCGCTTCGGGATGGGCACGAGGTAACCACGCGTGCAGCGGCACCAATCCGGCCTTCGAGCCGAAGCCGGCCAGCGTCAACGCGAACACCGCGTTGCGCGCCCCCTCCGGAACGGCACTCATCTCGGCGAAACGACCCGAACCAGCCGCGGCCATCAGCACCATCAGGCCGACCAGAATCACGGCGAAACCCAGTTGCGTCATCGTCGCGTACACCAAGGCAGCCGAACGCGCCACTGGGCGGGTGTGGTCGGTGAGCACCAGCGGCAATGAGGCCAGCGCCATCAGCTCCCACGCCAACAGGAACGTGGTGACCGATCCCGCCGCCGGCACCAGAAGCATCGCGGCGACGAACAGCGGCACGCCAACCAGTGCGACGCTGCCCATACGTTCGCGGCGCGCGTAGCCCATCCAGTAGACACCGACGGGAATACCGACCGCACCCGTCAACCCCATGAAGAACCCGCCGAGCGGCGCCAACTCCAGTTGCACGCCGAAGAGCGGGAACAGCCATGCGATGTTCACGTGTCGGGCTGGTCCCGATACCGCGCTCAGGCCGGTCAACAGCCCGGCCAACCCGAGCGCTGACGTCGCAAGCCCCGACAGCACCGCGCCCGTCCGCGGGTGCGCCCCGATGTTCACCGTCCCCGTCCGGCCGTCGGCCAGGGTGGCCGTCACCTCCCGGCCACCGCACGCAGCGCGTTGAGGATCTGATCCGGCGATGGTGGGCAGCCGGCGATCTCGACGTCGACGGGCACCACATCGGCCACACCGCCGACGACTCCGTAGGCCTCGGCGAGGATTCCACGGTTCACCGCACAGTCGCCGCAGGCGATGACCACCCTGGGAAGCGGTGTCGCCACAATCGTATTGCGAAGTGGCTCAAGCATATTCCGCGTCACCACACCCGTTACCAACAACGCGTCCGCGTGTCGGGGCGAGGCGACCAACCGCGCCCCGAATCGTTCCGCGTCGTAGACGGGTCCGAATGCGCCCGAGATCTCCACCTCGCAGCCGTTGCAGGAACCCGCATCCACGTGGCGGATCTGCACAGAACCGCGCACCCCCGCCGGCGGCCCGACACTGCGCTCGGGCGCTTGCGGCGCATCCTCGGTGACGCGGCCTGTGCGCAGTATCTTGCCGATCCACCCCACCGTTACCGCTCCGCCGGTTCGCCCGCGCGCAGATCCTCCAGAACCGCGACACGGTCGGAGAGCACCGTGGTGAGTACTTTGCGGGCAACGGTGAGCAGCTCGGCAATGTCGACCGAGGCGATCGAGTAGATCACCCCGTTGCCTTCCTTACGCGCTTCCACCACCCCGGCCCGCCGAAGTACCCCCAGCTGCTGAGAAAGGTTCGAGGCTTCGATGCCGATCTCGGGCAGAAGCTCGCCGACAGATCGATCGCGGACGGCCAGCAACTCCAGCACACGGATCCGCGCGGGATGACCGAGCGTCTTGAAGAACTCCGCCTTGAGCTTGTACAGCGGCTCCGACACAGGAGTCTCCCTAAGAATCATTGTTTCTACTATTCGATGAATTGAAGATATTATCAGTCGATCATGCCTGTGGTGGCCGTCTCGTTCGAGATCGGACGCGAAGGGTGCGGCTGCTCGACGCGATTTCCCGCTCGGGCGTCACCCTCGCGGGGTTACGCTGAGCCGGATGGCGACGCGGTCACGACGACGGCGACGCCGAGCCGTACTGGTAGAAGGTGTTCGATCGCGGCGAGCCTCACCCCTGAGCGGGCTCGCCGAACCGGGCGCCCGGAAGGAGCTCGATGGACTGGTACACCGGTAACACCACCTATGACACCGTCCTGACAATCGGCTTCGCCATCGCGGCATTGGTGATCGTCGGCGGCTTGTTCCGGCAGAGTCCCTATGGCCGATTCGGCGCTACAGCGCGCGGGGTGAACCTGAGCCCGAAGCTGGGGTGGTGGCTGATGGAGATCCCGGCAACCGTGGTCTTCGTGATCTTCTTCCTCACCGGGCCCCACCGATTCGAAGCCACGCCGCTGGTCCTGGCGGCCATCTGGCTAATGCACTACGGCAATCGGGGCTGGTTCTTCCCGCTGTCGATCAGGCAGGTGCCCGGCAAACGCAGCAGCTTCAACATTGTGGTGTTGACCGCCGGAATGGTGATCACCGCGATGCACGGCTACCTCAACGGCTCGTTCTTCAGCCACGACTACAAGCGTCAGTACAGCATCGAATGGCTGACCGATCCGCGCTTTCTCATCGGGCTGGTCGTGTACCTCGGCGGATTCTTCCTGCTGGTGTCGTCGGAGTCGATCGTCCGAAATCTGCGCGACAAGAACAACCCGGGCTCCACGGAGTACAAAATCCCCTACGGCGGCGGGTTCCGGTTCGTCACCAGCCCGGCCTATCTGGGCGAGCTCATCGCATGGGCCGGATTTTCCCTGCTTACCTGGTCGCTGGCCGGGGTGGTCATCTTCTTGATCACGGCAGGCAACCTGATTCCGCGGGCGTTCGCCACGCACAAGTGGTACCGCGAGAAATTCCCCGACTACCCCGCAGAGCGGAAAGCGCTGATACCCGGAGTGATCTGATCAGACCGCACTGCCGCGATGTCGGCTGGCGGGAATTCGCCGGGCGTCTACGGGCAATTCAGAGGCGGTCGAGCAATTCGGCCTTCTTGGCGCTGAATTCGTCATCGGAGAGGATGCCCCGCTGGTGCAGATCCGCCAGTGCCTCGATGGCGGCGATGACAGCCGCGTGGTCCCCGAGCTGCTCGGGCGCCGCCGCGGCCGCCTGTGCGTGGCGCGCGGATCGCGCCGGCGGGTTGGGCTGAACCTCCGGGGCCGGAGCTGCTGTCGGGGTCTCGGCGAGCTGCTGCGTATTGAGTTCGGATAGGCGCGACACGTCGAACGTCCCGAGCTGGCTGGTGAACGTCACCGAGCCGTATGCGCCACCACTCTGCTGCTGCTGTACACCGCCGATGTGATGCTCGCCGGTATCGAAGATCCTGGACTCACCGCCGAGCTGGATCACCAGGCGCCGGGTGCTCGGGAAGACCGCGTAGCGCATGGTGTTCTGCGCCCCGACCGCGCTGGGCAGGCCGAGCTCGGCCGGCCACCAATTGATCGAGGTGAAGCCACGTGCGTCGGCCGCCGCAGCCGGAAAGACGGTGGTTGTGGCGAGCAGCTGAGCCAACTCACCGCAAAGCGCGTCGACGCGGGCCTTGAGCGCGTTGTCGAACATGTCGCCGACCATGGTCATGCCGCCCTGCATCCATTGGCCGGAGCCGCCGAGCTCGGGGATGGAAAACTGGGCCATGCGGCCACCTCCGGTGTGGATGGCGAAAAGCATCGCTAACACCGCTGGCTGCGAAAGCCCGTGTCGTCGCGCGATGTGTGCGATGGCCTTCTCGGCTTCAGGGGTAACCGCTGCCCTCATGTTGGTGATCTTTCGTAGTGGAACCGATATGAGACTGACTTCGCCCGCGTGCTTAGCTTAAGGACAGCCGTGTCGGCACAAGGCGTGTACCCGTTACAGCCAGAGGTCAACGCCGGCACAACGCACGGCTTCGTGGGTCTGCGGGCCCGCTTCGGTGCGGTCACGCGGGACACCGCAGTCCCGGCGTGTATCGCCAGGGTGTTCCCGGGTTAATGTGCTTCGGTCGACCTCAGCGAACAAGTCGATAGAAAAGTTGAGCAATTCATGACCGCAGCAGCAGAAACGTCGGCGCTCGAATCGCGGGTCGGCCACCACTATCAAATGGACGGCACCTACCTGGTCGGCCGCGAGAAGCTGCGCGAGTACGCCCGCGCCGTGCAGGACTATCACCCCGCGCACTGGGATGTCGCCGCCGCCGCCGGGCTTGGCTATTCGGATTTGGTGGCGCCGTTGACGTTCACGTCGACCCCCGGCATGACCTGCAATCGACGGATGTTCGAACAGGTAGTCGTCGGATACGACACCTACATGCAGACCGAAGAGGTCTTCGAACAGCACCGCCCCATCGTGGCCGGTGACGAACTGACTATCGACGTCGAGCTGACGTCGGTGCGCCGGATCGCGGGCCGAGACCTGATCACCGTGACCAACACCTTCACCGACGCGGCCGGCGAACGGGTGCACACCCTGCACACCACCGTCGTCGGCGTCACCGCCGAGGACCTCAACCCGCAGATCAAGACGGCCGTGCAAAACGCCATGATGCACGACGTGGACATCTTCGGAGTCGGCGAAGCCGAGTACCACAAGACGGTGCGCCCCGAGGGCGAGGTGCGGATCGCCGACGCAGGCTCGACCCGCACGCCGGGAACGCCGTTCTTCGACGACGTAAAGGTCGGCGACGAGCTACCGGAGCACCACACCCGGCTGTCGCGCGGAGACCTGGTGAACTATGCCGGCGTGGCAGGCGACGCCAACCCGATCCACTGGGACGAGGACATCGCCAGGCTGGCGGGACTACCCGATGTGATCGCCCACGGGATGCTCACGATGGGTTTGGGTGCCGGGTTCGCCTCCGCATGGTCGGGCGACCCCGGTGCGGTTACCCGCTACGCCGTGCGGCTGTCCCAGCCCGCGATCGTATCGGCCACCGAAGGCGCCGATATCGAGTTCAGCGGCCGGGTCAAGTCGCTGGACCCCGAGACCAAAAGCGGCGTCGTCATCGTCGCCGCGAAGTCCGGTGGCCGGAAGATCTTCGGCCTGGCGACATTGCGTATCCGCTTCCGCTAAACATTACGGCCCTGGCCGGCACCGCCTGCGCGAAGGCTCTACTGTCCCGCGTTGCGGACCAAATCGATGGCGTACTGATTGATGAAGCGCCCGACGTAGGGATCCCCGCGGTCACACGTTCCGTCGGATTCACCGGGACGTTTGATCCACAGGTAGGCGTCGGCGTGTTCGCCCGCGGTATCGGCGGTGGGCGCGGCGCCCATTGCCCGGCCAGCGGGGTTGCACCAGTTGAGCGGGGAGTCGGGAGCCGGTCCGGAGCCGTTGCGCGACGTGTCGATGACGTAGTGCGAACCGTTCGTCAGCGCGGAAATCGCCTCGCCGTAACCGATTTCCTCCTCAGTGGTGAAGAAGTTCGCGGTATTGAGGCTGAAACCCCGAGCCCGTTGCACACCGACCTGGTTGAGCCTGGACGCCATTTCCTCGACAGTCGTCCAGCGCGAGTGACCGGCGTCGACGTACAAGACGGTGGCCGGATTGCGGGTCAGCGTGTCGACGGCATAGCCGATCAAGTCGAAGCGTTCTTGGCGCTGGCCGGGCGACAAGCAGTCGGCCATTGCCAGCGCGTCGGGTTCGAGGATGATCGCCACCCGTGACGGGCCCACGCCGGCGGCGATGCCGTCGACCCACCGCCGGTACTCGTCGCCCGTGCCGAAGCCGCCCGCGGCGAAGCTGCCACAGTCGCGATGCGGGATTGCGTAGAGCGACAGAATCGGCATAGCACCGGCGGCCTCCGCCGCTCCGACGTACTTTCCGACCACGCCGGCCACCGTGTCCGGGGTGAATGACGGGACGATCCAGTACGCCTGGGGTGTGTTGGCGATGGTGGTCAGCTCGGGGATCGGTGGATCGGCTTTCTGCGCGGCGACCATGGCTGCCGACGCGGGATTGACGTAGAACGGAACGCCCGCCAGGGGGTTCACCTCGTTGACCAGGCGGACCGACCCTCCGGAACCGACCTGCGCCGGGTCGGCAAGGAGAGCCCCGCCGACGACAGTTGCAACGGCCAGGAAGGAAACGATCCACCGCCCGGCGGCGCTGGCAGCTGAGGACATCACTCCGGGGAAGTTAGTACGTCGAAGCGGTGGACGCCAATCGCGAAGTGCCGGATCCGTCACGGCGTGACGATGTTGAACCAGAACGGGAACGTGTCGAGTAGTCCGACGAAATCGTCAACCGAATCGCGGTCACCGTCGACGGTCACCCTGTTCTGGTCGATGCCCTCGTCGAGCTTCAGTTTGCCCAGCTGAATCTGATTCATCGTCTCCTTGGTGAGCCTCAGACTCGCGCTGGCGTTCGGGATCGGCTCCGCGGCGTAGTTGAGTACGCCGTTGCCGACAGTGAGGGCGAATTGCTTGTCCAGATCGGTGAAGTCCACGTTGATCGTCAGGTTCTTGCCCGCGGCCTTCCGGCCGTTGAGTCGCACCGCAAGATAGTCGAACATCATCTCCGGCGGCATAGCCTCGATGGTGTCGGGGCTGGCGGCGTTTGTTCCGCCCGCGCTCGGCACGCCGTTGCGCAGCTCCTGAGCGCCCTGCAGGTACACCGAACGCCAGGAACCCGACTCTGCCTGATATCCCAGCTGCTCGTAGCTGTCCGCCAGCAGGTTCTTTGCGTCGGCGTTGTCCGGGTTGGCGAACACCACGTGCTTGAGCACCATCGCCGTCCAGCGGTAGTTGCCGGCGTCGAAGTCCTCCTTTGCCTTGTCGATGACGGCGGCCTCGCCGCCCATGTACTCGACGTACTTCTTGGCCGCCGGCTCGGGTGGCAGATCATCGAGATCCGACGGGTTACCGTCATACCAGCCCATGTAGCGCTGGTACACCGCACGCGAATTGTGCTTCAGGGTGCCGTAATAGCCGCGGTCGGGCCAGAAGCCGCTCAGCTCCGGCGGCATCTCGATCTGTTCGGCGATCTCGGACCCGACCAGGCCGTTGTTCATCATCCGCACCGACTGGTCGTGCATGTACTTGTACATGTCACGCTGCCGCTTCCAGTAGTCGACGATCTTGTCGTGGCCCCACATCGGCCAGTGGTGACTCTGGAACTTCACCTCGGTGTTCGGGCCGTAGACGCGGATGGTGTCGTCGAGAAACTTCGCCCAGATCCGCGCATCGCGTACCTGCGCCCCCCTCAGCGTCAGCAGGTTGTGCATCGTGTTGGTGGTGTTCTCCGCCATCCACATCGCCTTGAACTGCGGGAAGAAGGTGTTCATCTCGGTTGGCGCCTCGGTGCCGGGCGTGAACTGAAACTCCATGTCCACCCCGTCGATCTTCATCGTCGTGCCGGATGCCGAAACGGTGTCGGTCGGCAGTATCAACGTCGGCAGACCCGTGGAGACCGTCTGTCCCAAGCCACCATTGACCCCGCCCTGGGGGTTGCGCGGCAGCAGGGCACCGTACATGTAGACCGCCCGCCGGCCCATGGCATTGCCGGCGATGACGTTCTCGCTCACCGCGTCCTCGACGAAGTTCACCGGGGCGATGATCTTCACCCTGCCCGCGTCGACGTCGGCCTGGTCCACGATGCCGCGCACACCGCCGTAGTGATCGACGTGCGAGTGGCTGTGGATCACCGCGACGATCGGCCGTGCGCCCAGCCTCTGGTTGGCCAGATCCAGTGCGGCCTTGGCTGTTTCGGGCGAGATGAGGGTGTCTACGACGATCCAACCGGTGTCGCCCTTGACCAGGGTCAGGTTCGACAGGTCATATCCGCGGATCTGGTAGATCCGGTCGGGCACCACCTCGAAGAGTCCGTATTCCATGCATAACTGCGCATTGCGCCACAAGCTGGGGTTGACCGTATCCGGCGCCGCCTTGTCATCGCCGATGTAGGTCTTGTACTCCTCCATGTCCCAGATGACGTCGCCGTTGGCGTTCTTGATCGTCAACGTGTCCGGACGTTCGAGCAGACCGCGCTTGGCATCCTCGAAGTCCGACTTGTCGTTGAACGGAAGTGAGTCCAGCACCTTCTGGTTGGCGGCTTTGGTCACCTCGGTGGCCCCCTTGACGGAATTGTCCAGCTGGTGCTCGCCACCGCCGGTCGCACCGGAGGAGGAATCACTTCCCCCATCGTTCTTGTCGCACGCACTGAGCAGACTCGACGCGCCAACCGTGCCGACACCGACGAGGCCCAGCCGGCCCAGCATCGACCGACGGGACAGCGATCCGCGGGCACCGTTCACGACGGCGTCGTCTACGGGCTGTGGTTTCGGCATTGAATCCATATCGACGAACGTAAGCCGAGCACGGCAATCTTTTGAGGAATCCGTCGTTTTGATCGCGCCTCGTGGCCGTCTCGCGCAGGGCCCGCAGTGTGGTGCCCTCCTGCTGATTTGGGTTTGGGGGCGTAGTCAGCGAGAAACCTCGTGGTTTGCCAGGATACGAGTGTTCGCGTTGAAGGTCCGGCTCGTCGCGGTTTCGGCGGCCGGCATAGTGGGAGGAGCAGGGTCGCGCAGATGACAGTTGTCGCCGTCTATCTCGTTATCACCTTCGGTCTGGGTGGCCTGGCCATGGCGGCGCGTCTGCCTCCGCTGGTCGGCTTCCTGGTGGCGGGGTTCGTCATCAACGCCCTCAATGTCGAGGACATACCGCAACTGGAGGTGCTGGCGGATCTGGGTGTCACGTTGCTGCTCTTCGCGATCGGTCTCAAATTAAACCCTCGTATCCTGCTTCGCCCCGAGGTGTGGTTGACCACGTCGGCGCACATGGTGATCACCATGGTCCTGGGAGGTGCCGCATTGTGGGTGGCGTCGGTGGCAGGGATGGCGATGCTGGCCGGCCAGAGCATGCGAACGATCGCGTTGCTCGCCTTCGCGCTGTCGTTCTCCAGCACCGTCTTCGTCGTGAAGGTACTCGAAGAGCGCGGCGAATCGCACGCGCTCTACGGCCGCGTCGCTATCGGCATCCTGGTGATGCAGGACATCATCGCCGTCGTTTTCCTGACCGCCATCGGCGGGCACCTGCCCAGCCCATGGTCGCTCGCGCTGGTCTTGCTGTGGCCACTGACCCGGATTCTGCGCAAGATATGGAGCCAATTGGGCCACGGCGAGATGCAGTCGCTGTTCGGCATAGTGATGGCGCTGGTGCCCGGCTACGCGCTGTTTTCCTCGCTCGGACTAAAAGGTGACCTCGGGGCGCTGATCATCGGCGTCCTGCTGGCGTCCCACCCCGCGTCCTCCGAGCTGGCACGTTCGCTGTTCCACATCAAGGAACTGCTGCTCGTCGGCTTCTTCGTGTCGATCGGCCTGACCGGGCTCCCGGACCTGCCCACCATCGGCGTCGCGGTGCTGATGGTGGTGTTCCTGCCATTCAAGGCGGCTTGGTACGTGTGGCTGCTGTCGCTGATGAAGCTGCGCCATCGCACCGCGCTGCTTACCGGTCTCAGCCTGATGAACTACTCGGAGTTCGGCTTGATCGTGGTGTCGGTCGGAGTCTCCGCCGGGATGCTGGCACCGGCGTGGCTGGTCGAGATATCGATCGCGGTGGCCATGAGTTTCGTGGTGTCAGCACTGGTCAACGGCCGCGGACACCTGATGGTGGAAAAAATCGCCGCGCGCCTTCCCGCCCAGGACGAACAAACCCTGCACCCCGAGGAACGCCCCGGCGACGCCGGCGACGCCGAAGTCGTCGTGATCGGGATGGGCCGAGTCGGCTTCGCCGCCTACCAGCGGCTGACCGACCACTACGGGCTACCGGTGGTCGGCGTCGACTACGACGGATACCGCGTCGACCGCCTCAAGGAAGACGGCCTCCGGGTCATCGAAGGGGACGCCACCGACCTGGATTTCTGGAACCGGCTCCGGCGCTCCGATTCGGTGCGGATCGCCGTGCTGGCGATGGCACGTCACGGGGCCAACGTCACCGCGCTTGAATGCCTGCGCGAGTCGGGCTTCAGCGGCACCGTTGCCGCGGTCGCCCGCTACGACGACGAGGTTAAGTGGGCCAAAGACCATGGTGTTCCCATCGCCTTCAACGTCTACGCGGGTGCCGGGCTCGAACTCGCCGACCAGGTGGGCGGCGGTCCCCGCAACGGCGTCGACAAACCCGGTGAAGTCCAAACGACCGATGACACCAAACCCTAGGCCGCGGGTTCGGCGGCCGGACACTGGGAACCTGTGCGATGAACTACCCGGCGAGCCTCAACTTCCTGTCCACCCGCGATGGAGCCGACGACCACGCGCGACACATCGGGTGGTCGGCCGCCTCTTGCCCAGGCACCCGGATCGTGCTCGGCGGCTTCTCGCAGGGTACGTCCGTGATATCGATGCTGGCCGGGGTGCCTCCTGTCGGGGAGCTCGTCGGCACATTCGGCTTGCGCAAGCTGGACATAGCGGATCGCCAGCGACGCAAAGGTCCAAACGGCACCTCGGCGCCGAAATCCCGGGCAAGTTCGGAGCGGGTTAGTGCGCGCGAAGTGCAGCAGTGCAAGCGGGTTGCCACAAGCATCGGCGACGATCTGATCGCGCGTGCGGTCGTCCAGCGGTCCATCGAGGGCGTCGGCGAGCAGCGTGCGAGCGCCGTCGTCACGCAGGTGATGGGCGGTCAGCAGCGGCAGACAACACAACTCGTCGCCGAACTATGCGGATGGCAAATACCGGTGCTACGAGTTCCGCGCCGAGGAGGCGGGCCACAAAGGCGATGACGCGGCTCGACGCGGGGGTCGACTTCGATGAGCCGCCCTGCTGCCGACGCCGTAGGGCCACGCCACAGCGGGTGATGACGGACAGATCTCGGTCACATTGAGATGTGTTGTCGCGCAGTGTATTTGTGCGCAGACGTTGACATCATCGGACGAGCGTCCCGCAGAGCGACCGCGAGAACGTACAGCGACCTCGCTGTGTGTTTGGCGGCGACTGCCTCATTTGGCGCGGCGGTCATCCACGTCGCCGTCGCACCGGCGCCCTGGCAAGAGTGGTTCCCCCGGGGGACTGTTCTTCGTCGTGTTAGCACTCTTCCAACTGCTCTGGGCGTGCCTGTTGCTGACTCGCGCCACTGTGCTGTTGATTGCGGCCGGGATCCTCGTCAATCTCGGGGCTGTTGCGCTGTGGGCCGTTTCCCGCACCGCCGGAACGCCGTTCGGCCCGCACGCCGGCCAAGCCGAAGTGGTACAGGCCGCCGACCTCTGCGCGCTGATGCTGGAGATCTACGTCCTGATGGGTGCGCGCTGGGTGTGGTATCGAGGTCGTCAGAGGGAGTCGATCCCGGCGTTCGCGGCGACAACCATCCTGTTGGGCGCAGGTGCCGTTATCGCCCTGGCGTCGACCGTGGGAGTTGCGTCGAGTCTGCAGCACGGACACCACGGGCCTCCCGTCGGTCACACAGAAGGTCGCCGCGGTCATCCCGTGCCGGCAACGTCGCCCGCGGTGGTGGAGGTGATCGGCACGCCAGCGGTGCCCGCCCCTGTGGAATCAGCGTTG
>CAZEHT010000040.1:0-3777 GCA_964511995.1 uncultured Mycobacterium sp. | reverse complement strand
CCCTTGTCGACCAGCCACCTCCGGTCGAGCCGGACGTTGTGCAGCATCCGTCGGTCGTGGGTCACCAGCAGCAGCGCACCGCGGTAGGTGTCGAGCGCCTGCTCGAGCTGTTCGATGGCGGGCAGGTCGAGATGGTTGGTCGGCTCGTCGAGCACCAGCACATTTGTGCCACGGGCCTGCAGTAACGCCAGGCCGGCACGGGTGCGCTCACCGGGCGAGAGTTCATCGACCGCACGTTCCGCATGGCCGGCGCCCAGCCCGAACTTCGCCAACAGAGTTCGCACATCGGCCGTCGGCCACCAGGGCACCCACGCTTCGAAGCGATCGACGAGTCGCCCCGGACCGGAGAACTCGGCGCGGGCCTGGTCGATTTCACCGATGGCGACGTTGGCGCCGAGGCTCGCCCGGCCCTCATCGGGTAGCCGGCGTCCCAGCAGCAGCCGCAACAACGTCGACTTTCCCGCCCCGTTGGGCCCGGTGATACCGATGCGCTCACCTGCGTTCACCTGCAGCGACACCGGGCCCAGGACGAATTCAGCCTGCCGCACAACGGCTTTGTCGACTATGGCAACCACCGAACTCGACCGGGGCGCGGCGCCGATGGTGAACTGCAGCGTCCATTCCTTCCGGGGTTCCTCGACCTCCTCCAGGCGAGCGATCCGGCTTTCCATCTGACGCACCTTCTGTGCCTGCTTCTCGCTGGACTCGGTGGCCGCGCGTCGTCGGACGGTGTCGTTGTCGGGCGACTTGCGGATCGCGTTGCGCACACCCTGGCTCGACCATTCCCGCTGCAGGCGTGCGCGCGCCTCCAGGTCGGCCTTCTTCGCCGCGTACTCCTCGTACTGCTCGCGCCGATGCCGGCGACCGACCTCACGCTCCTGCAGATAGCTTTCGTACCCGCCGCCGAACACCGTGGTCATGTTCTGCGCGAGGTCCAGTTCGAGGACACGAGTCACGCTGCGCGCCAGGAACTCCCGGTCATGGCTGACCAATACCACTCCCCCGCGAAGGTCGCGGACGAAGCGCTCGAGCCGGTCCAGCCCGTCGAGATCGAGATCGTTGGTGGGCTCGTCGAGCAGGACCAGGTCGAACCGTGACAGCACCAGCGCGGCTAATCCCACCCGAGCCGCCTGCCCACCCGACAACTCCGTCATCAGCGTGGTCTGCGGGGACACCATGCCGGAGTCGAGCCCCAGATCGGCGAGGACGGCCGGTAGCCGTTCGTCGAGATCCGCGGCGCCGGTCACCAGCCAGTGATCCAGCGCCACCGCGTAGGCAGCGTCCGCATCCGGCGACTGACCGGCCAGCGCCTCGGCCGCCGCTTCCATGGCCTGCGTCGCGTCGGCACACCCAGTACGTCGCGCGATACATGCGGCGATGGTTTCCCCGGATACCCGTTCGTGTTCCTGCGGCAGCCAGCCCACGAACGCATCCGCAGGCGCCCGGCTGACCGTACCTTCGAGCGGCGCGAGGTTCCCGGCCAAGATTCGTAGCAGCGTGCTCTTTCCCGAACCGTTTGCGCCAACGACGCCGATCACATCACCGGGCGTGACCGTCACGTCGAGATGCTCGAAGAGGGTGCGATGGGCGAATCCGCCGGCCACGTTCTTCGCGACGAGCGTTGCGGTCATGGCCTCATCGTCGCACCAACCCGAGAGTCGCCGCCGATGCCGTCTCCGGCACTCACCGCACGTGACGCGTGTCGAGGTGGTTGGCGCACGACGCGCTGCCTATCCTCGGCGGATGGCTGATCCCATGAGCTGCGCGGCCTTCGACGACATCGTGATCATTCACACCGACGGCGGCTGCCGACCCAACCCCGGCCCCGGCGGCTGGGGTGCGGTGCTGCGCCAGCGGGAGCATGCTCGGGAGATGTGCGGCGGCGAAGCCGGCCAGACGAGCAACAACCGTATGGAGCTGACCGCGCCGATCATGGCGCTCGAAGCGCTCACGCGACCGGTGGTGGTGCACCTCTACACGGACAGCACATACGTCCGTAACGGCATCACCAAGTGGTTACTGGGCTGGGAGCGAAACGGCTGGCAGACCGCCGCGAAGCAGCCGGTCAAGAACGTCGACTTGTGGAAGAGGCTCCAGATCGCCTGCGCGAGACACCGAGTCGAGTGGTTCTGGGTGAAGGGCCACTCGGGTGTCACCGACAACGAATTGGCCGATGTGCTGGCGACCCGGGGCCTGCAGGAAGCGGTCGCGGGTGCGGTGTTTCCCTCGGCTACCTTGAGGTGATGCCGGGATTGGTCGCACCCGCGATAGCCGTTGCCGACTGACTGCGTCAGCTACCATGACATCTCGCGGACCGCGCGCCGCCGTTGCAATCGTGGTGCTCGCACTGGCGGCGGTCCCGTCGTGCGCACCGGTGACGCAGCGACCGCCCGCCACCAGCACGTCCGCGAAGGTCAGCCCGACGACCACCACTGCGCCGGGAACCACCCCGCCCGCCGTTGCACCCGATCCCGCTTTCGCGCCGATCGCCCAGCGCGTGAACAAAGCGATTGAGGCACACCTGCTGCCCGGTGCGGTGGTCCAGATCGGGCACGGCGGCAAGATCGTCTTCCGCCAGGCCTTCGGCTCGCGCAAGCTCCCCGGCGAACCGGGACTGGATGGGGTGCCTTCACCCGCTGAGCCGATGACCGAGGACACGATCTTCGACCTGGCGTCGTTGACCAAGAGTGTCGGGACGACCGTGGCCGTGCTGCAGCTCCACGAACAGGGCCGCATCCAAATCGACGATTCCGTGCAGACCTATCTGCCCGATTTCAACCCGGCCTTCGACCCACGGCGGGCACGGGTCACCCTCCGTATGCTGCTCACACACACTTCCGGCCTGTCCGGAGATTTGAGTATGCAGGGCCCGTGGGGGCTGGACAGGGCCGATAAGGCAGATGGCATCCGCCGCGCGCTCAGTGCGACGGTGGAGTTCGACCCCGGTGCGATCTTCCACTATTCCGACATCGGCTTCATTCTCCTCGCAACGCTGGTCGAGCGGCTCACCGGTGAACCGTTGGATCTTTACGTGCAGGACAACGTCTTTGCGCCGCTGGGCATGGTCGACACGCGCTATCTTCCAGCGGCGAAAGCCTGTGGGCCACACCGAATCCGCGGCACGGCCATTGCTTTCGATAACGGCGCACCGGAGGTTGGCGAGTGTCCGGCTGGTTCGTGGAGCACCGAGCTGTTGGCGCGCATCGCTCCCACGGCCCTTGACGAAGACACTCCGGGCCTGAACCCCAACTACGGCAACCCGCTCCGCGGTACCGTGCATGACCCCACCGCACGGCGCATGGGTGGTGCGACCGGGAGTGCCGGCGTGTTCTCGACGGTGAACGATATGGGCCTGTTCGCGCAGGCCCTCCTGGATCGCCGCGCCGGACGCCCGAGTAGGTTTCCGCTGGCGCAATCGACGGCGGAACTGATGACGACTCCGCAGCAGCCCGGGCACGATCCTCAGCAACTCGAGGCGGCGAATAGCGCCGCCCGGGAAGCCCTCGCTACCACCCCCAACACGGCAGACCCCTTGCTCGCTCCGAACTATCCGGCGATAGCGGGGCAGGATCTGCGCGGCTTCGGATGGGATATCGATACCGCCCATTCCCGACCGCGCGGCATGATCTTTCCGATCGGCAGCTTCGGCCACACCGGCTTCACCGGAGTGTCGGTGTGGATGGACCCCGGGTCAAACACCTATGTGGTCATCCTCGCCAACGTTATCCATCAGCGTGGCGGTCCACCCATCGCGAGCCTGAGCGGCGACGTGGCCAC
>CAZEHT010000039.1:0-31067 GCA_964511995.1 uncultured Mycobacterium sp. | reverse complement strand
CCCAGCGCCAACACCCCCGCGGCGAAGCCCGTCAGCGCGATCCAGATCCACAACCGCGCCGGTGCCGGGTCGCCGGCGAGCCCTCCTGAGGCGATGATCCAGTGCACCGCAAGTGCTGCCGCCGCGCCGACCAGCGCAGCGAGCGGCAGCGCGGTCACCCGCCAGCGTCGCGTGCGCCAACCGACCGCCAACACCAGCAGCACCGTGGCGATGGCCTGGACCGTCGTCGGCACCCAGCCGTGCATCAGCGACATATGCCGTTGGAACGGCCCGCTCGGATCCGCCAGCAATGTCACCGGATCATCGTGACCCGTGATTCTGGGCAGTCGCTGGGAAAAAGGTGCGAGGCCTCGTCGACTCGCGGTTTCTGCGGTTGTCAGCGGGGCTTGGCCAGCGGAAACGGCAACGTCTCCCGGATGCTGTGACCGGTGATCAACATGACGACTCGGTCAACGCCCATCCCCAGTCCGCCGGTGGGAGGCATGGCGTACTCCATCGCCTGCAGAAAGTCCTCGTCGAGTTCCATCGCCTCGGGGTCGCCCCCGGCGGCCAGCAGCGACTGCTCCTGCAGACGGCGGCGCTGCTCGACCGGATCGGTCAGCTCGCTGTAGGCGGTGCCCAGTTCGACACCCCACGCGACCAAATCCCAGCGCTCGGCGACGCCGGGTTTGCTGCGGTGCGGCCGCGTCAGCGGCGACACCGAGACGGGGAAGTCGGTGTAGAACGTGGGCGCGGTGGTACGGCTCTCGACAAGGTGCTCGTACATCTCCAATACGACCGCACCGGCATCCCACTGACGGTGATAGGCGACGCCGGCCGTGTCGCACAAACTCCGCAGGGTGTTCAATCCGGTGTCGATTCCGATGTGTTCGCCCAGCGCTTCCGACAAGGCGTCATGCACCGTTTTGACGGCCCACCGTCCGGAGATGTCCACCGGCGTCAGAGAGCCGCCCGGCTCCGGCCGCAGCACCACCTGGTTGCCGTTGGCGGCCATGGCCGCGTTCTGGATGAGTTCCCGGCAGCCGTCGATCCAGAAGAGGTAGTCGGCGTGTGCCTGGTAGGCCTCCAGCAGGGTGAACTCGGGATTGTGGCTGAAGTCGACGCCTTCGTTGCGAAACGCCCGGCCCAGCTCGAACACCCGCTCGACTCCGCCGACGCAGAGCCGTTTCAGGTACAGCTCCGGGGCGATCCGCAGATAGAGGTCCAGATCGTAGGCGTTGATGTGGGTGCTGAAGGGACGCGCGTTGGCGCCCCCGTGGATCCGCTGCAAGATCGGGGTTTCGACTTCGAGAAAGCCTTTGGCGAACAGCGTTTCGCGGATGGCGCGCAGGATCTGGCTGCGCGCCCGGATGAGGTCGCGCGAATCGGTGTTGATCGCCAGGTCGACGTAGCGGGAACGCACCCGCGCCTCCTGGTCGGTCAGGCCCTTCCACTTGTCGGGCAGCGGCCGTAGGCACTTGCCGATCAGCCGCCAGCTGCCCACCAGCACCGACCGGGTGCCGGAGTTGCTCACCCCCATCGCACCGGCAGCCTCGACAAGGTCGCCCAGGTCGATCGTGGCGGCGAAACTCCCCGCGCCGGAGTTCGTCTCCAGCGTGGAGTGGTCCAGCAAGAGTTGAACCTCGCCCGACCAGTCCCGGAGCTGCGCGAACAGGACCCCGCCGTAGTCGCGGATCCGCAGGATGCGGCCGGCGACGGTGACCGGTGTTCCGTCGGGCTCGCCGATCGCCTGGCAGACGGTGTGGCTGGGTGGCCTGCCCACCGGATAGGCGTCGACCCCCTCGTCTTGCAGCGCCCGCAACCTGGCCATCCGCACCCTGACTTGCTCGGGCAGATGTGAGCCGGTGTCGGCCGGCTCGGCGCCCGCCAAGGCCTCCGCGGCGGCGTCGCGCAGCACATTCGGGCCGGTGAGCGAATGCGGCACTGAGGGGTGATGCCCCGTGTGCGTCTTGTTGCGTCGGCCGAAGGGAAGCACCAGGAAGCCTTCGGCGATGACCGACGCCACACCTACTCGCGGGACCATCCGGGCGTCCTCGTAGCAGGCGTACCTGGGCACCCATTCGGGCTGGTACTTCATATTCGATCGGTAGAGCGTCTCGAGTTGCCACCACCGGGAGAAGAAGACCAGGAGGCTGCGCCACAGCCGCGCGATGGGGCCCGCGCCGAGTTGGGCGCCCTGCTCGAAAGCCGACCTGAACATCGCGAAGTTCAGTGAGATACGGGAAACGCCCAGCCTCTCGGCATGCTGGCACAGCTCACTGACCATGAACTCGATGGTTCCGTTCGGCGAACCCGGTGAGCGCCGCATCACGTCGAGTGACACGCCTGTCGCACCCCACGGGACCAGTGACAGCATGGCCACCGTTTCCGTCCGGTCGCCATCGCCGCGGACCGCCTCCACCACCAGACAGTCCGCGTCGGCGGGGTCGCCCAGTCGCCCCAGCGCCATCGAGAAGCCGCGCTCGTTCTCGGTGTCGCGCCAGGCGTCGGTGCGAGCGATGATTTCGGTCATTTCCTGTGCCGAGAGTTCGGAGTGGCGGCGGATCTGCACCGACAGACCGGCGCGCCTGGCGCGGGTGACCGCCTGGCGCACGGGCTTCATGTCCGGTCCGGAAAGCCGGAACCTGTCCGGGTGGAGGATCGCCTCGTCGCCGAGTTCGAGCGCGTTCAGCCCGGCCTGGCGAAATGCCTGGGCGCCATCGGAACTGGCGCCCATCACACCGGGTGCCCATCCGTAGGACTGACACAACTCCAGCCAGCCGCTGATCGCCGACGGCCACGCCCGCGGGTCACCGACGGGGTCGCCGCTGGCCAGGCACACCCCGACCTCGACGCGGTAGGTGATTGCCGCGCGTCCGTTTCGCGCGAACACGACCGATTTGTCCCGCCGGGTCGCGAAGTAGCCCAGTGAGTCGTTCTTGCCGTACACCTCCAGCAACTGCCGGATCGCCGCTTCGTCCTCGCGGGTGAGAGCGTTGTCGGAGCGCTGCGACTGGAACAACACGATCGCCGCGGCCATGAGGGCCAGCGCCCCGAAAAGACCGAGCAACGCGTTGACGAATGCCTGCGGGTGGCCGCTGAACTGTTCGGGTCCCGCCCCGGCGAATGCGCTGACACGGTTGGCCGCATAGAAGAGTCGGTCTTCTCGGGCGAGTGTTCCCGGGAACACTTCCAGCAGGCCCCAGCCGACGACGATACCGATCGCCATCCCCGTCAGCAGCACGGCGGCGGCCTTGAACAGTGCACCACGGCGGACCTTCGCCCAGAACTCGTCGCGCGCCAGCATCAGGACCACCACGGCGATGACGTGGAATGCCAGACCGACCAGCTCGCCCATCTCACGGACCCGATCCCCGCCCGAAAACAGGCCGGCGGCGTTCCAGCCGACGGATCCCACCATGTAGAGCAGCAGTATCCACCAGGCGATTCGCTTACGGGCGGCCAGCGCTCCGGCCAGCAAGGCCAAGACGAATGCCCAGGCGAAGCTGGTGTCGGGGAAGTTGAAGATGTAGTCGTTGACGAATTCCCGGGGAACCCTGATGAGCCCGCGCACCGTGGAAGACACGCTGGCCACCAGCGACAGGCTGGCGATCGTTCCGATGATCCACGCGGCGGCCTGCGGCACCCAGGGGTGGCGGGAGACCTGCTGCACCTGCGTGCGACTCGTTAGCGCCATAGGCCGCGAGGATATTCGGTCTCCTGGTGGATCGCGTGCATTGCGTGCCACAGTGGCCCGGACAGCACCGGCGCTTGCGGGCGGGCCGCGGGGCTGCGGGATTCGGCGAGTCGCCGATCATCCCTGCTAGACTGACCGAGCGACCGTCTCGGCATACGCCGGGACAGCAAGTGGAGTCCCGCTCCCACCGCCTACCCAATGGTAAAGCGGTCCGGTCACAGGCATCTGACGGTGCCTGTCCTGCGCTGTCGCGCAGGCGGCGTGCGCTGCGACCGGTCGGCATCGGGCCCTGCTTTGAGCAGGGCCTTTCTGTTCGGGCGAACAGCATGCTGATGGTGTGAGACTCCTCCGGGACCGACCAGGGAGGCCACATCAGCACTGAGACCCGCGTCAACGAGCGCATCCGCGTACCTGAAGTCCGATTGATCGGCCCCGGTGGGGAGCAGGTGGGCATCGTGCGCATCGAGGATGCACTCCGCGTCGCCGCGGATGCCGATCTCGACCTCGTCGAAGTGGCGCCGAACGCCAGGCCCCCAGTCTGCAAGATCATGGACTACGGCAAGTACAAGTACGAGACGGCACAAAAGGCGCGCGAATCTCGCAAGAACCAGCAGCAGACTGTCGTCAAGGAACAGAAGCTGCGTCCGAAGATCGACGACCACGACTACGAGACGAAGAAGGGACACGTGGTGCGCTTCCTCGAAGCCGGCTCGAAGGTCAAGGTGACGATCATGTTCCGCGGCCGCGAGCAGTCCCGCCCGGAATTGGGCTACCGTCTCCTGCAGCGTCTAGGCTCCGATGTCGCCGACTACGGCTTCGTCGAAACATCCGCCAAACAGGATGGCCGCAACATGACGATGGTGCTGGCGCCGCACCGGGGCGCGAAGACGCGCGCCAAAGCGGCCGAGCAGTCTGTGACAAGCCAGCACAGCCCGGCCCCGCGGCCCGGCGACGGCGGTTCCAGCGACCACTGACAAGTCCCCATAACTGACCACTGATTCGGTGCGTGCCCGCCGAATCGCACGAACGACAGGACACCCCATGCCCAAGGCCAAAACCCACAGTGGAGCTTCGAAGCGCTTCCGCCGCACCGGGACCGGCAAGATCGTGCGGCAGAAGGCAAACCGCCGCCACCTCCTGGAGCACAAGCCGACAACGCGGACCCGTCGGCTCGCCGGCCGCACCGCGGTCGCGGCCAACGACGTCAAGCGCGTCAAGAGGATGCTGAACGGCTGACGCGGACCCGTATCCGAGACCGAACGAGAGTAGGAATACCCCCATGGCACGTGTGAAACGCGCAGTCAACGCGCATAAGAAGCGGCGCACAGTCCTGAAGGCCTCCAAGGGCTATCGCGGACAGCGTTCGCGGTTGTACCGGAAAGCCAAAGAGCAGCAGCTGCATTCGTTGACCTACGCTTATCGGGACCGCCGCGCCCGCAAGGGCGAGTTCCGCAAACTGTGGATCGCGAGAATCAACGCAGCGGCCCGTGCGAACGACATCACCTACAACCGCCTGATCCAGGGCCTCAAGGCCGCCGGAGTCGAGGTCGACCGCAAGAACCTCGCCGAGATCGCTGTCAGCGATCCCGCGGCGTTCACCGCACTGGTCGAGGTGGCCCGGGCAGCGCTGCCTGCCGACGTCAACGCGCCGTCCGGTGAGGCCGCCTGAGCCCCCAGGCATCTGAGCCACTGACCGAGCGTTCGGCCCGCGTGGCCGCGGCAGCCAAACTGCTGCGCCAGGTGGGCCGAAAGCGCGCCGGGCGCTTCCTTGCCGAGGGACCCCACCTGGTGGAAGCGGCCGTGGCCCGCGGCCTGGCGGTCGAGCTGTTCGCCACCGAGGCCGCCGCCACCAGTCATGCGTCCCTGATCGCCGGCATTCCGCTGCGTCTGGTCACCGATCGCGCCGCAAAGGCGTTGTCCGACACCGTGACTCCGTGCGGCCTGGTGGCGGTCTGCGACGTGCCCGCCCCGGATCTTGCCGGCGCGCTTTCCGGTCGCCCCGAACTGGTCGCGGTGGCGGTCGGCATCTCTGAACCCGGCAACGCCGGAACGCTGATCCGCATCTGCGATGCGATGGGGGCCGGTGCGGTGGTGATCGCCGGGAACGGTGTCGATCCCTACAACGGCAAGTGTGTGCGTGCCTCCGCCGGCAGCATTTTCAACGTCCCCGTCGTGGTGGAACCTGACACCGTCGCGGTCGTCGCCGCGCTGCGGGCCGCGAGCCTTAAGGTGCTGGCCACCACGGTCGACGGCGAGAGCGCCCTCGACGACGTCGACCTCTGCGGGCCGACCGCGTGGCTGTTCGGATCCGAGGCGCAGGGCCTGACGGCCGAGGTGGCCGCACTTGCCGACCAGCGAGTGCGCATCGAAATGCCGGGTCGCGCCGAAAGCCTGAATGTGGCTGCGGCGGCGGCGATCTGCCTCTACCAGAGTGCCCGGGCGGCGCGGCGCCCTAGGTGAGGGTGCGCCCCTGATCGCTCAGCAGACCCCGGGCCACATGGGTGATCTGAACCTCGTTGCTGCCCGCGTAGATCATCAGCGACTTGGCATCCCGGGCAAGTTGTTCGACGCGGTATTCAGTCATGTAACCGTTGCCGCCGAACAATTGCACCGCCTCCATCGCGACGTCGGTGGCGGCCTGCGAGCAGTAGTACTTGATCGCCGACGCCTCGGCCAGGGAGACGCCGGAACCGTCCTGCTGCGCCTCGGTGACCCGAAACAGCATGTTGCGCACATTCATCCGGGCCACTTCCATGTTGGCCAGCTTGAGCTGGATCAACTGGAACTGGGCGATCTGCGTGCCCCACAGCGTCCTGCTCTTCGCGTAGTCGACGCAGAGCCGCAGGCACTCCTCGATGACCCCCAGTGCCATTGCCGCGACACCGACCCGTTCGGCCGAGAAGTTGGCCCGCGCGCTGTCGCGGCCGTCCCCGGCGCTGTTGTCTTCGGTTTCGCCCAGCAGCCGGTCGGGTCCCAGCCGCACATCGCTGAAGAACAGCTCGCCCGTACGCGACGAGTGAATGCCCATCTTGCGCAACGGTTTAGACTGCACGAACCCGTCCATGCCGCGGTCCAGGACGAACGTCAGCACCTTGCGGTCCCGCTTGTCGACCGTCGGGTCGCCCTCGTCCAACTTCGCGTAGACGACCACGACGTCAGCGTCGGGACCGTTGGTGATGAAGGTCTTCTGCCCATTGAGGATGTAGTCGCCCGAGCCGCTGGGGTCACGCACCACGTACGACTTCATGCCTCCGAAGGCATCCGAACCCGAATCGGGTTCGGTGATCGCCCACGCGCCGATTTTCTCGTAGGTGACCAGTCCCGGCAGCCAACGCTCCTGTTGGGCCAGTGTCCCGCGGGAGGCGATGGTCGGCACCGTCAGCCCGAGGCTCACACCCACTCCGGTGACGATGCCCATGCACACCCGGCACAGCTCGCTGACCACCATGAAGCCCATGCCCGGCGAGGCATCCCCGCCGAACATCCCGCCCGCTCCCTTCGACGCTCGAGCCGAAGGGTCGCCGTCGCGCATCCGGGCCAGCCGCTTCTCCAGGGATTCGCGGGCCATGGCGTCGATTCCGAAGGTGGAGAACAGTTTCCGGATGATGGGATAGGGCTCGATCTCGCCGTTTTCCAGGGCGTCGACGTGTGGCCGAATTTCCCTGTCCACGAAGTGGCGCACGGCGTCGCGGACCGCGAGGTCGGTCTCGGACCACTGGATCATTGATTTCTCGATTCGCCGGGAGCCTCAGGCTACCCGGCCGCGTCCCCTGGCCGGCCGCATGCCGGCCAGCGAGAAGGTCGTGTGTACGAGGGACCCCGCCCGCTCGACAAGCGCCTTGGGGCTCGGCGGCACCGGCACCGGCGGCTTCGGGAAAGGCGACCTGCGTTTGGGTGCGTAGTGCATCGGCATGCCCTTGCGGTCGCGCGGCGGGTCCATGAAGAAGGGCGCCTCGACCAACGGTGCGTCGGCGGGAACGCGGCCGGACGCTCGGCGGTAGGCGGCCAGCGCACGCGGATGCAGGCGGATCTCATCGGGCACCGCCCAGAACGCGATCTCGACGGCTTTGCCGAGAAGCCGCAGCACCACCTCGTCGCCAGGCGTCCAGCGCATTCCGGCTTTCTCCCGCAGGACGGGATCGAACAAGCCGGCCGCGATCCAGCGCTGGCCGGCGACCATCGGCCGAAACATCTGGTCCCACAACGCTGTCGGCATTAGCACGAATTTCGGCTTGGGAATGCGGATCGTAAAGATGTCCAGGGTCGCCCGGTTGATCTCGAGCTCCTCCCGACAGGTGTGGTCCCAGTACGCGCAGAACTCCTCCCAGCTCTTGGGAACCGGTCGCATGCTCATGCCGTACATGCGGTACCACCGCACGTGCTCGTCGAACAGCTGTCGCTTTTCTGCCTCGGTCAGGCCGCCGCAGAAGTACTCGGCGACCTTGACGATCAGCATGAAGAATGTGGCGTGCGCCCAGTAGAACGTCTCCGGGTTGAGCGCGTGGTAGCGCCGGCCCTGCTCATCGGTGCCCTTGATGGTGGTGTGGAATCCCTTGATCTGCTCGCCGGTGCGGGCAGCCCGGTCTCCGTCGTAGACCACGCCCATGATCGGATACACCGAGCGCGCGACGCGCTGTAGCGGCTCTCGCAACAGTATCGAGTGGTCCTCGACGCCGGCACCGAGTTGCGGGTACATGTTCTGGATCGCGCCTATCCAAACGCCGAGCATCACCGTGCGAAGATCGCCGAAGTACTTCCATGTCAGCGAATCCGGACCGAGCGGAGCCATGTCCCCGGGATTCTCGGGTTGAGCTGCTCGAGCCGATCCGGCGCCGGGTGGCGTTGCGTCCATGCATCCTCCTGATCACAGCCAGGTGTTCCCAACGATAATGTTGACAACGGTCGTTGTCTATGAATCGGGCGGGTAAACACGCACGCCGTTACCGACCGGTGATCGTTGCGCGGCGCGCCGGAGACCTGGGGCGTTGGAGTATTCGTGCGGAAGCCAACGTGTATTCGTAGCGTAAACACCGTGGCGGCGTTGCCCGCACCCCGCTATGCCCATAACCTGACGCGGTGGGGTCCGAGAATACGGAAGACAGCTCGATCGGCGAGTCGGGTCCTGAACATCGGCGCCCCTTGAAATGGCTTGGCGACGTCAATCGAAATCGCAATCTTGTGACCTTCATCCGGGGGGCCCGGCGCGCCCTGCCCGGCGACCCGCATTTCGGTGACCCGCTGTCGACCGACGGCGCGGGCGGGCCGCGCGCCGCCGCCAGAGTCGCCGACAGAATCCTGCCCGATCGAGAGGCGGCGTCACGCGAGATCAGGCTGGCCGGGCTGCAGGTCTGGCAGGCGCTGTCCGAGCGCATATCCAAACAGCCTGTGCATCCCGACTCCACCATCGTCTTCACTGATCTCGTGGGTTTCTCGGATTGGTCGCTCGAGGCCGGCGACAGCGCCACGCTCAAGCTCTTGCGCCGGGTCTCCGATGCCATCGAGCCGCCGATGCTCGACCGCGGAGGGCACATCGTCAAGCGGATGGGCGACGGTGTCATGGCGGTGTTCCATACGCCCGAGATCGCGATCACCGCGGTGCTGGCCGCCAATGAGGCGCTCAGGGACATCTCGGTCAGCGGTTACGTCCCGAAGATGAGGGTGGGCATCCACAGCGGCAAGCCCTCCAAGATCGGCTCTGACTGGCTCGGGATCGACGTCAACATCGCGGCGCGGGTGATGGAACGGGCGAAAAAGGGCGGGATCATGGCATCGGGACCGACGCTGGATCGCCTGCCGCTCGGGCGGCTCGCCGACCTGGGCATCACCACCAAGCGCATCCGAAATCCGTTCTTCACCGGACGTATCCGCGGAGTGCCCCCCGAACTGACGATGTACCAGTTGAACCCTCCTCCGGAACGCCGCGAGGACGAGAGGGACGACGGGGATTGACCGCGTCGGCCTCCCGGCGACCGGCCCCCCGCAGGCACGGTTCGGTCGTGAGGAAACCGGTTCGGGGCGATCACCTATGATCTGCACTTGCGTTATTGGCAGTGCAGCAACCGCCTCGGTGTCGTTGGGAGGGTTCCTACCGCGTGGCTGACGATCTGGCGGATTATTCCGGTCTTTCCGAAGAGGGCGAACTCGCCGGCGCGGTCGCCGCTGCCCGGGATGCCTTCGGGCGGGCCCAAAACCTTGATGATCTGGCACGCGCCAAGTCCGAGCACCTCGGCGACCGCGCACCGCTGGCCCTGGCACGCCAGGCGCTGGCGTCGCTGCCAACGGCCGATCGGGCCGAGGCGGGAAAGCGGGTGAACGCCGCCCGGTCCGCGGCGCAACGGCTGTTCGACGAGCGTCTCACGGAACTGCGAGCCGAGCGCGACGCCGCGGTTCTCGTCGCCGAACGCATCGATGTCACCCTGCCCTCGACGCGTCGCGCGACGGGCGCGCGGCACCCCATCACCATCTTGTCGGAGCACATCGCCGATACCTTCGTCGCGATGGGCTGGGAGGTGGCCGAGGGCCCCGAGGTGGAGACGGAGCAGTTCAACTTCGACGCCCTCAACTTTCCACCCGACCACCCTGCCCGCAGCGAATCCGACACGTTCCACGTCGCCCCCGAGGGATCGCGTCAGGTATTGCGCACCCATACCTCTCCGGTGCAGGTGCGCACCCTGCTGGAGCGCGATCCGCCGGTCTACATCGTCTCGCTGGGACGGACGTTCCGAACCGACGAACTGGATTCCACCCACACCCCGGTGTTCCATCAGGTGGAGGGACTGGCCGTGGACCGCGGGCTGACGATGGCGCATCTGAAGGGAACCCTGGACGCGTTCGCGCGCTCGGAGTTCGGGCCGCAGGCACGCACCCGGATCCGTCCGCACTTCTTCCCGTTCACCGAACCGTCGGCCGAGGTCGACGTCTGGTTCGCGAACAAGAAGGGCGGTGCCGGCTGGGTCGAATGGGGTGGGTGCGGCATGGTCAATCCGAACGTGCTGCGCGCCGCCGGCATCGATCCGCAGGAGTTCGCGGGGTTCGCGTTCGGGATGGGCTTGGAGCGGACGCTGCAGTTCCGCAACGGGATACCCGACATGCGCGACATGGTCGAGGGCGACGTGCGGTTCTCGTTGCCGTTCGGAGTCGGGGTCTGATGCGCGTTCCCTACAGCTGGCTGCGTGAGGTGGTGTCGGCGGGCGCCCCGGGGTGGGACGTCGCGCCCGCCGACCTCGAAGACGCGCTGATCAGGATCGGCCACGAGGTCGAACACGTCATCGCGCTCGGCCCCGTGAGCGGGCCACTGACCGTGGGCCGGGTGACCGAGATCGAGGAACTCAGCGAGTTCAAGAAGCCCATCCGGGCCTGCAGGGTCGACGTGGGTGAGTCGGAACCGAGCGATATCGTCTGCGGTGCAACGAATTTCGTGGTCGGCGACCTGGTGGTTACGGCGTTGCCCGGTACGGTGCTGCCCGGCGGCTTCACCATCGGCGCTCGCAGGACCTACGGCCGGCTCTCCGACGGGATGATCTGCTCGGCAGCTGAACTCGGGCTGGGGGTAGACCATTCGGGGATCATGGTCCTGCCGGCCGGCACTGCCGAACCCGGCGCCTCGGGCATCGACGTGCTCGGCCTCGATGACGTGGTGTTCCAACTGGCGATCACCCCCGACCGCGGGTACGGCCTGTCGGTGCGCGGAATCGCACGTGAGATCACCTGTGCTTACGGCCTGGACTTCGCCGACCCGGCAGAGGTCGCCGCCTTGCCGGTCGAGGGCGAAGCATGGCCGCTCGCCATCGATCCGGGGACGGGGGTGAGCCGCTTCGCCCTTCGCCCGGTCACGGGCATCGACCAGCACGCGCGGTCGCCGTGGTGGATGCGGCGGCGGCTCATGTTGTGCGGCATCCGGCCGATTTCGCCGGCGGTCGACGTCACCAACTATGTGATGCTCGAACTCGGCCACCCGATGCACGCCCACGACCGTGCGCGGATACGGGGCGGTTTGCGGGTGCGTTTCGCCGAATCGGGTGAGACGGTGGTGACCCTCGATGACGTCGAGCGCCGCCTCGACCCCGCCGACGTGCTGATCGTCGACGACGCCGCGACCGCCGCCATCGGAGGCGTGATGGGGGCCGGCACTACCGAGATCAACGACGCCTCCACCGACGTGCTGCTGGAGGCCGCGGTCTGGGATCCGGCAGCGGTGTCGCGCACGCAGCGCAGGCTGCACCTGGTCAGTGAAGCGGGCAGGCGCTACGAGCGCTCGGTCGACCCGGCGATCTCGGTCGCCGCCCTGGACCGGTGCGCACGCCTGCTGGCCGACATCGCCGGCGGCGTCGCCGAACCCACCCTGACCGACTGGCGCGGCGACCCCCCGCGCGACGACTGGTCGCAACCAGTGGTGCTGATGGCTGCCGACCTGCCCGACCGCACGGCGGGCGTGCACTACGGCGAGAAGGTCACGGTCTCGCGCCTGACCCAGATCGGCGCGCGGGTGCGGCGCGGCGCGTCCGACCCGGCGGTCCTGGAAGTCGTGCCACCGAGTTGGCGCCCCGACCTGGTGCAGCCCGCCGATCTGGTCGAGGAGGTGATGCGCCTGGAGGGCCTCGACGCGGTCCCGTCGGTGCTGCCCGCCGCGCCGGCCGGGCGCGGGCTGACCTCCTTCCAACAGCGCCGCCGTGCCATCGGCAAGTCGCTGGCACTGTCCGGTTATGTGGAGATCATCCCGACGCCGTTCCTGCCCCCCGGGGTGTTCGACGCCTGGGGCCTGCCCGTCGACGACTCCCGGCGGGCGACGGCTGCGGTGCTCAATCCGCTGGAGGCCGACCGCCCACAGCTGGCCTCCACCCTGTTGCCGGGCTTGCTGGAGGCCTTGGCGCGCAACGTATCCCGGGGCAACGTGGATGTGTCGCTGTTCGCCGTCGCCCAGGTGGTGCGGCGCACCGCCTGGACCCGGGCGATCGAACTGATACCCACCCACCGGCGGCCCACCGACGATGAGATCGCGCTGCTCGACAGATCGCTGCCGCATCAACCGCAGCACGTCGGCGCCGTTCTGACCGGCTTGCGCGATCCGCGGGGTCCGTGGGGTCCCGGTCGCGCCGCCGAGGCCGCTGACGCCTTCGAGGCCGTGCGCACCGTCGCACGTGCCTGCGGTGTCGAGGTGACCCTGCGTGCCGCGGCGTACCTGCCCTGGCATCCGGGCCGATGCGCGGAAGTGCTCGTCGGTGGCGTGAGTGTGGGCCATGCCGGTGAGCTGCACCCGGCGGTCGTAGAACGGGCGGGCTTGCCCAGGGGCACCTGCGCGGCGGAACTCGACCTCGACGCCATCCCGATCGTGGAGTCGCTGCCCGCCCCGCGGGTGTCACCGTTCCCGGCGGTGTTCCAGGATGTCAGCCTCGTCGTCGACGCCGCGGTGTCCGCGCAGTCGGTCATCGACGCCGTCCGGGACGGAGCCGGTGCGCTCCTCGAGGGAGTGAGCCTGTTCGACGTCTATACCGGCCCTCAAATCGGCGCGGGTCGAAAGTCGTTGACGCTCGCGCTGCGGTTCCGGGCCGCCGACCGGACGCTGACCGAAGACGAGGCCAGTACCGCCCGCGATGGCGCGGTGGGCTGCGCGGCCGCGCGGGTCGGTGCCGAACAGCGCCGTTGACGGTTTCCGCCGCCCATGACGGCAAATATACATTTGCAACTTGATGCATAACCATGCAGAATCGCCGGAATGACGACTGTGGCGCTGGCCGGCGCCAGCGGTTATGCCGGCGGCGAAATCCTTCGGCTGCTGCTTGGCCACCCCGCATACGCCGACCACCGACTGTCCATCGGGGCGCTCACCGCTGCCGGCAACGCCGGCACCGCGCTCGTCGAACACCAACCGCACCTGCTGCCTCTGGCACAGCGGGTCCTGGAGCCGACCGGGATCGACGTGTTGCGCGGCCACGACGTCGTCTTCCTGGCCCTGCCGCACGGCCACTCCGCGGGCCTGGCCGCCCAACTCGGGCCCCAAACCCTTGTCATCGACTGCGGTGCCGACTTCCGTCTGACCGACGCGGCCTCCTGGGAACGGTTCTACGGGTCGGAGCACGCCGGAACCTGGCCCTACGGCCTGCCAGAGCTGCCCGGCGGTCGCGAGGCCCTCGCGGGAACGGCTCGGGTCGCGGTGCCGGGTTGCTACCCCACGGCTGCGCTCTTGGCACTGGTGCCGGCCGTCGCCGAGGGTCTGGTCGATCCCGCCGTCACCGTGGTCGCCGTCAGCGGCACATCCGGCGCCGGAAAAGCGGCCAAGGTCGACCTGCTCGGTTCCGAGGTGATCGGTTCGGCCCGCGCCTACAACATCGCCGGCGCCCACCGGCACACACCCGAGATCGCGCAGGGACTGCGCGCTGTCACCGAGCGTAAGGTCTCCGTCTCCTTCACCCCGGTGCTCATCCCGACGTCGCGCGGCATTCTGGCCACCTGCACGGCGCGCACCGCCGCGTCGCTGTCGCAGCTGCGTTCCGCTTACGAAAAGGCCTATAGCGCAGAACCGTTCGTCCATCTTCTGCCCGACGGACAGTTGCCGCGCACCGGCGCGGTGATCGGCAGCAATGCCGCCCAGCTGGCCGTAGCCGTCGACGAAGACGCCGGGGTTTTCGTCGCCGTGTGCGCCATCGACAACCTGGTCAAGGGCACCGCGGGCGCGGCTGTGCAGTCGATGAATCTGGCACTGGGCTGGCCGGAGACCGAAGGGCTGACGGTCGTGGGGCTGGCTCCGTGACGACGGACACCGCCCGGGCCCCCCGAGACCGGCTCTTGCGCACTCAGGGTGTGACCGCCCCGGAGGGATTTCGGGCCGCCGGTATCGCGGCGGGCATCAAGGCTTCCGGAAACCTCGACCTGGCCCTGGTGTTCAACGAAGGCCCCGACTACACCGCCGCCGGGGTGTTCACCCGCAACCAGGTCAAAGCGGCGCCGGTGTTGTGGACCCAGCAGGTCCTGACCACCGGCCGGTTGCGTGCGGTCATCCTCAACTCCGGAGGAGCCAACGCCTGCACCGGCCCGGGCGGATTCCAGGACACCCACGCGACCGCTGAGGCGCTGGCGGCCGCACTGTCGGACTGGGGCACCGAAACCGGGGCCATCGAAGTGGCGGTGTGCTCGACTGGCCTGATCGGGGACCGGCTGCCGATGGACAAGGTCCTGCCCGGCGTCACCGAGATCGTGCATGAAATGGCGGGCGGCCTGACCGGGGGCGACGAAGCGGCAAGCGCCATTATGACCACCGACACGGTACCCAAACAGGTTGCGCTGCATCATCGGGACAACTGGACCTTGGGCGCGATGGCCAAAGGTGCCGGGATGCTGGCCCCGTCGTTGGCCACCATGTTGGTTGTCATCACCACCGACGCGGTCGCCGACTCGGCGGCCCTGGACCGGGCGCTGCGCAAGGCGGCGGCGGTCACCTTCGACCGTCTCGACGTCGACGGCAGTTGCTCCACCAACGACACGGTGTTGCTGTTGTCGTCGGGAGCCAGCGAGATCGCGCCGGCCCAGGACGAACTCGACGCGGCGATCCTGCGGGTCTGCGACGATCTGTGCGCGCAGCTGCAGGCCGACGCCGAAGGCGTCACCAAGCGGGTGGCCGTCACCGTAAGCGGCGCGCGCACGGAGGACGACGCGGTGGTCGTCGCCCGGGCGGTCGCTCGCGACAGCCTGGTGAAGACGGCGTTGTTCGGCTCCGACCCCAACTGGGGCCGGGTGCTGGCCGCCGTCGGCATCGCCCCGGTCACGATCGACCCCAACCGGATATCGGTGTCGTTCAACGGTTCTCCGGTGTGCGTCGACGGAGCGGGTGCCCCGGGGGCGCGTCAGGTCGATCTTTCGGGCTCCGATATCGCGGTCGACGTGGACCTGGGCCTGGGCGACGCCTCGGCCACGGTACGAACCACCGACCTGTCGCACGCCTACGTCGAAGAGAATTCGGCATACAGCTCATGACCGTGCACACCCGCGCCAAGGCAAGCATCCTCGCCGAGGTGCTGCCGTGGCTCAAACAACTCCACGACCGCATCGTCGTGGTCAAGTACGGCGGCAATGCGATGACCGATGAGACGCTCAAGGCGGCGTTCGCCGCGGACATGGTGTTCCTGCGCAACTGCGGCATCCATCCCGTGGTCGTACACGGCGGCGGTCCGCAGATCTCGGCGATGCTCAAACGTCTCGGTATCGAAGGCGATTTCAAGGGGGGCTTCCGGGTCACCACGCCGGAGGTGCTCGACGTGGCCCGCATGGTTCTGTTCGGCCAGGTGGGTCGCGAGCTCGTCAACCTGATCAACGCGCACGGACCCTACGCGGTCGGCATCACCGGTGAGGACGCCCAGCTGTTCACCGCGGTGCGGCGCAGCGTCACCGTCGACGGCGTCGACACCGACATCGGCCTGGTCGGCGACGTCGACCGGGTCAACACCGACGCGCTGGTCGACCTCATCGGCGCCGGCCGGATCCCGGTGGTGTCGACGATCGCCCCGGACGCCGACGGCGTCGTGCACAACATCAACGCCGACACCGCCGCGGCGGCGCTGGCCGAGGCGCTCGGCGCCGAGAAGCTGGTCATGCTCACCGATATCGAGGGCCTCTACACCGACTGGCCCAAGCGGGACTCCCTGGTCACCGAGATCGACACCGCGGCGCTGGCTCAACTGCTGCCGCGGCTGGAGACCGGCATGGTGCCCAAGGTGGAGGCGTGCCTGCGCGCCGTGGCCGGGGGCGTGCCCAGCGCGCACATCATCGACGGCCGCGTCGAGCACTGCGTGCTGGTGGAGCTGTTCACCAATGAGGGGACCGGAACCAAAGTGGTGGAGCCCAGCCGAAGGGGGGCGGCCGAATGACGAGAATTCAAGTGCTGCAGGCTCGTTGGTCCGCGGTGATGATGGACAACTACGGCACGCCGCCGTTGGCGCTGTCGTCCGGAGACGGCGCGGTGGTGACCGATGCCGACGGCAACAGCTATCTCGACATGCTGGGCGGCATCGCGGTGAATTTGCTCGGCCATCGCCACCCCGCCGTCGTGGAAGCCGTCATCGGCCAGCTCAACACGCTGGGCCACACATCCAACCTCTACGCCACCGAGCCGGGTGTCGCGCTGGCCGAGGCGCTCGTCGCCCAACTCGGCACCGACGCCGGCGCACGGGTGTTCTTCTGCAACTCCGGCACCGAGGCCAACGAGGCAGCCTTCAAGATCACCAGGCTGACCGGCCGGACCAAACTGGTTGCGGCCGAAGGCGCTTTCCACGGCCGCACCATGGGCTCGCTGGCCCTGACCGGCCAGCCTGCCAAACAGGCACCGTTCGAGCCGTTGCCGGGCGAGGTGACCCACGTGCCGTTCGGAGACGCCGACGCGCTTTCCGACTCCGTCTCCGACGACACCGCCGCGGTGTTCCTGGAGCCGATCATGGGCGAAGGCGGCGTCGTCGTACCGCCGCCCGGCTACCTGGCCGCCGCCCGCGAGATCACCACGCGCCACGGCGCCCTACTGGTACTCGACGAGGTGCAGACCGGTGTCGGACGCACAGGCACGTTCTTCGCCCACCAGCACGATGCCATCGCCCCCGACATCGTGACGCTGGCCAAGGGGTTGGGCGGCGGGCTGCCGATCGGCGCCTGCATCGGCATCGGGCCGGCCGGTGAGCTGTTGACACCGGGACTGCACGGCAGCACCTTCGGCGGAAACCCGGTGTGCGCCGCCGCGGCGCTTGCGGTGCTGCGCACCCTGGCCGCCGAGGACCTCGTCGCTCGGGCCGCCACCCTGGGCAAAGTCCTGCAGCACGGTGTCGAGTCGCTTGGCCACCCCCTGGTGAGTCATGTGCGGGGCCGCGGACTGCTGCAGGGCGTGGTGCTTACCGAACCGGTCGCCAAGGCCGGCGAAACCGCGGCCCGTGCCGCCGGATACCTCGTCAACGCCGCCGCAACCGACGTCGTGCGCCTCGCGCCGCCGCTCATCGTCACCGACGCGCAGATCGAAGGATTCCTGGCGGCGCTGCCGGGCATACTCGATGCGGCGGGGGAGGCGTTGTGACCTCGAAGCCGGCGCCGGAGGTGGCGCCCACACGGGCCGGCCGGCAGGCCCGCATCGTGGCCACGCTGTCGTCGCGGCCCGTGCACAGCCAGGCCGAACTGGCCGCACTGCTCTCCGCCGAGGGCATCGATGTCGCGCAGGCCACCCTGTCGCGGGATCTGGAAGAACTCGGGGCGGTCAAACTCCGCGGCGCCGACGGCGGCGTCGGTGCCTACGTGGTGCCCGAGGACGGCAGCCCGGTGCGCGGGGTGCCGGGCGGCACCGAACGGCTGTCCCGGCTGCTCGGCGAGCTGCTGGTGTCCACCGACGCCAGCGGAAACCTCGCGGTCCTGCGCACCCCGCCAGGCGCCGCCCACTACCTGGCCAGTGCCATCGACCGGGCGGCGCTGCCGTACGTTGTCGGAACGATCGCCGGCGACGACACCATCCTGGTCGTGGCACGCGAACCGATGAGCGGCGCCGACCTGGCCGACACGTTCGACAACCTGTAGACACCGACGAACAAACGAGGAGATTTGGTTCATGTCCGAGCGTGTCATCCTGGCGTATTCCGGAGGTCTGGACACCTCGGTGGCGATCAGTTGGATCGGCAAGGAGACCGGCCGCGAAGTCGTCGCCGTCGCCGTCGACCTAGGTCAGGGCGGTGAGGACATGGAGGTGGTGCGCCGGCGGGCGCTGGACTGCGGCGCCGTCGAGGCAGTCGTGGTCGACGCCCGCGACGAATTCGCCGACGAGTACTGCCTGCCCGCCATCAAGTCCAACGCCCTTTACATGGACCGCTACCCGCTGGTGTCGGCGATCAGCCGGCCCCTGATCGTCAAGCATCTCGTGGCCGCGGCACGCGAATACGACGGCGGCATCGTGGCCCACGGCTGTACCGGCAAGGGCAACGACCAAGTCCGCTTCGAGGTCGGGTTCGCCTCGCTGGCACCGGATCTCGAGGTGCTCGCGCCGGTCCGCGACTATGCGTGGACCAGGGAGAAGGCGATCGCGTTCGCCGAGGACAACGCCATCCCGATCAACGTCACCAAGCGTTCGCCGTTCTCGGTCGACCAGAACGTCTGGGGACGGGCGGTGGAGACCGGTTTCCTGGAACACCTGTGGAACGCGCCCACCAAGGACGTCTACGACTACACCGAGGATCCGACCGTCAACTGGAAGACTCCGGACGAGGTTATCGTCGGGTTCGAGCGGGGCGTGCCGGTATCGGTGGACGGGCGCCCGACGTCGGTTCTGGAGGCCATCGTCGAACTCAACCGGCGTGCCGGTGCGCAGGGTGTCGGGCGGCTCGACGTCGTGGAGGACCGGCTCGTGGGCATCAAGAGCCGGGAGATCTACGAGGCTCCCGGGGCGATGGTGCTCATCACCGCCCATACCGAGCTCGAGCACGTCACGCTGGAACGCGAGCTGGGGCGGTTCAAGCGCATCACCGACCAGCGCTGGGGCGAATTGGTCTACGACGGCCTGTGGTACTCGCCGCTGAAGACGGCGCTGGAGTCGTTCGTCGCGAAGACCCAGGAACACGTCACCGGTGAGATCCGGCTCGTGCTGCACGGCGGCCACATCGCGGTCAACGGCCGGCGCAGTGCCGAGTCACTCTACGACTTCAACCTGGCCACCTACGACGAGGGCGACTCGTTCGACCAGTCGAAGGCCAAAGGATTCGTCCACGTGCACGGCTTGTCGTCGAAGATCGCGGCCAGGCGGGACCTGGGCCTGTGACACCCTTGCCCTTACGGCGAGCGTGCGCATTCCCCGGCCCGGCCTTACGGCGGGCGTGCGTATCCCCGGCCGACGCGCCGAGGATTTCACCGGATCTGCGCGCGTTCGCGACAAGGGTGAGGGTGGGAAGGGGTGCATGGTGAGCACGCTCGGGGGTGCGCTGTGGGGAGGCCGTTTCGTTGACGGGCCGTCGGACGCCCTCGTCGCGCTGAGCAAGTCCACCCATTTCGACTGGGCACTGGCGTCCTATGACGTCACCGCGTCGAAATCCCATGCGCGCGTGCTGCATCGGGCCGGACTACTGACCGACGAGCAGCGGGACGGACTGCTGGCCGGGCTGGACAGCCTTGCGCAGGACGTCGCAGACGGCAGCTTCCTGCCGCTACCCAGCGACGAGGACGTCCACGGGGCGCTCGAGCGCGGTCTGATCGACCGGGTCGGGCCCGAGCTGGGCGGTCGTTTGAGAGCGGGCCGGTCCCGCAACGACCAGGTGGCCACGCTGTTGCGGATGTGGCTGCGCGACGCTGTGCGCCGGGTGGCCGACGGTGTACTGGCCGTGGTGGGCGAATTGGCCACCCAGGCCGCCGCCCACCCGAAGGCGATCATGCCGGGCAAGACGCATCTGCAGTCGGCCCAACCCGTTCTTCTGGCACATCATCTGCTGGCCCACGCACATCCGCTGCTGCGCGACGTCGACCGCATCGTCGATTTCGACGAACGGACCGCGGTGTCGCCGTACGGCGCCGGTGCGCTGGCCGGTTCCTCGTTGGGCCTGGACCCCGACGCCATCGCCGCGGATCTCGGATTCGCCTCCGCTGCCGACAATTCGATCGACGCCACCTCGTCCCGCGACTTCGCGGCCGAGGCGGCATTCGTGTTCGCGCAGATCGGCGTCGACCTGTCCCGGCTGGCTGAGGACATCATCCTTTGGAGCTCAACCGAATTCGGCTATGTGAAGCTGCACGACTCATGGTCCACGGGCAGCTCCATCATGCCGCAGAAGAAGAATCCCGATATCGCCGAGCTGGCCCGCGGCAAGTCGGGCCGGTTGATCGGCAATCTGACCGGCCTGCTGGCCACCTTGAAAGCGCAACCGCTTGCCTACAACCGGGATCTGCAGGAGGACAAGGAGCCGGTGTTCGATTCGGTAGCACAGCTGGAGCTGTTGTTGCCGGCGATGGCGGGCCTGGTGGCGACGCTGACCTTTGACGAAGAGCGAATGGCGGCGCTGGCCCCTGCCGGTTATACGCTGGCCACCGATGTCGCCGAATGGCTTGTACGGCAGGGTATTCCGTTCCGTGTCGCACATGAAGCCGCCGGCGCGGCGGTCAGGGTTGCCGAAGCGCGCGGCGTCGGTCTCCACGAACTGACGGACGACGAACTGGCTGGAATCGACGCCGCATTGACCCCTGACGTGCGCGATGTGCTCACAGTGCAGGGTTCGGTGGATGCCCGCGACGCACGGGGCGGCACCGCGCCGGTGCAAGTGGCGCGGCAGTTGGGTCTGGTGCGGGAACGCTCCCAGCAGTTACGGATCCGTCTGCGGCGTTAGACTCAACCGGGGACCGGGCCTTACCACGCCAAGTCCGGTCCCGGACGGCGGTCATTCGAGCTGTTCGGACAATTCAAGCCAGCGCGCCTCCAGGGTCGCCACTTCGTCATTGAGGCCTCGCAGCTCGGCGGCGAGCCGGGCCAGCCCGACATGGTCGGACTGGTCGTGCTCTCCAAGTTCGTGATGTTTGGCGGCGATGCGGTCGGACAGCCTGGCCAGCGACCGGTCGACGGCCGCGATCTCTTTGTGCATCGCCCGCAGCTGTGCACCAGAGGGCCCCGGCGAAGCCGCGGGGAGTGCGCGGGCTGCCCGGCCGGGCGGGCGCTGCGCCGCCAGAGCAAGGTACTCGTCGACCCCGCCGGGTACGTGCCGCAAACGGCCGTCGAGGATCGCGTACTGCTGATCGGTGACACGTTCGAGCAGATAGCGGTCGTGCGATACCACGATCAGTGTGCCCGGCCACGAATCCAGCAGGTCCTCGGTGGCCGTGAGCATGTCGTTGTCCACGTCGTTGGTCGGCTCGTCGAGGATCAGCACGTTTGGCTCCGAAAGCAGGGTGAGCATCAGCTGGAGCCGGCGGCGCTGGCCCCCGGACAGATCGCCGACTCGCGCCGAAAGGTGTTCGCGCGCGAAGCCGAGGCGTTCGAGTAGCTGCGCGGGCGTCACCTCGCGGCCTTCCACCTGGTAGCCGGTGGGCAATCGGCCGAGTACGTCGCGGACCAGGTCGCCCTCCACGTCGGCGAGGACCCCGGCCCGCTGGTCGAGCATCGCGAGTTTGACGGTCTTGCCCCGCTTGACGCGGCCGCGGTCGGGGATCACCGTGCCCGCGATCAGCCCCAGCAGAGTCGACTTGCCCGCGCCGTTGGCTCCCACGATCCCGCTGCGTTCGCCCGGACCTATCCGCCATTCGACGTCGCGCAGCACCGGACGCCCCGCAAACGACACCGATACGCTGAGCAGATCGACGACGTCCTTGCCGAGTCGGGCGGTGGCCAGTTTGGCCAGTTCGACGCTGTTGCGCAGCGGCGGCACGTCGGCGATCAGCGAGTTGGCGGCGTCGATGCGGAACTTCGGCTTCGACGTCCGCGCGGGGGCCCCGCGGCGCAGCCACGCCAGTTCCTTGCGCATCAGGTTCTGGCGCTTGGCCTCGGTCGCGGCCGCCACCCGATCGCGTTCGACGCGTTGCAGTACGTAGGCGGCGTAGCCGCCCTCGAACGGTTCCACGATCCCGTCGTGTACCTCCCACGTCGTGGTCGCGACTTCGTCGAGGAACCAGCGGTCGTGCGTCACCACCAGCAGTGCGCCGCTGTTGCGTGGCCAGCGCAGTTTGAGGTGCCCGGCCAGCCAGGTGATGCCCTCGACATCCAGGTGATTGGTGGGCTCGTCAAGCGCGATGACGTCCCATTCGCCGATCAGCAGCGCCGCCAACTGCACCCGCCGGCGCTGGCCGCCGGACAGCGACGAAACCGTTGCGGCCCAGTCGATATCGGACAGCAGGCCGTTCACCACATCCCGGACCCGGGGATCCGCGGCCCACTCGTGGTCGGCCTTGTCCCCGACGAGAAGGCGGCCGACCGTCTGCTGAGCATCGAGCTCGTCAGCTTGTTCCAGCAGACCGACCCGCAACCCCGCCCGGCGCGTCACTCGCCCGGTGTCGGGGGTCACGGCCCCGCTGAGCAGGCCGAGCAGGCTCGATTTGCCGTCCCCGTTGCGCCCGACGATCCCGATCCGGTCGCCGTCGCCGATCCCGACCGTGACCGAGCCGAACACCACCCGCGTGGGATACTCCAGATGCAGGGCCTGTGCCCCGAGCAGGTGCGCCACACCGGTCGACCTTAGCTGCCGGCAAAGGCGCCAAGCCGAGGACCGGGTCGGAACGGATATGCCATGATGGCGGGGTCCCGCGGGCTCAACGTGTCGGACGTCGGTAGGGGAGCGCCAGATGGAGCTGAACTTCTCCGCGATTACCGGGCCGGTTAAGCGCCTGGTCGCAACTGCGCAGAACGGTTTGGAGGTGGCCAGGCTCGGCGGGCTGGAGACCGATTCGGTTCCCTCCCCGGTCCAGATCGTCGACAGCGTCCCGATGTACCGGTTGCTGCGTTACTTCCCGCCCGACAACCGGCAAGCCAAACGGGCCCGTCCGCCGGTGCTGATGGTGCACCCGATGATGATGTCCGCCAACATGTGGGACATGCCCCGGGAGAGCGGAGCGGTCGGCATCCTCAACGGCGCCGGGATCGATCCCTGGGTCATCGACTTCGGCTCGCCCGATGAAGTCGAAGGCGGCATGGAGCGCACCCTGACCGATCACATCCTGGCCTTGTCGGAATCCATCGACACCGTCAAGAAGAACACCGGTCAGGACGTCCACGTGGCGGGCTATTCGCAGGGCGGGATGTTCGCCTACCAGACCGGCGCCTACCGCCGCTCGCGGGACATGGCCAGTATCATCGCGTTCGGCTCGCCGGTCGATACCCTCGCGGCCCTGCCGATGGGTATCCCGCCCAACATGGGGTCGGTTGTGGCGGGCTTCATGGCCGATCACGTGTTCAGCCGTCTCGACATCCCGAGTTGGTTGGCCCGCACGGGCTTTCAGATGCTCGACCCGGTCAAGACCGTCAAGGCCCGGATCGACTTCGTCCGCCAGCTTCACGACCGCGAGGCGTTGCTGCCGCGCGAGCAGCAACGCCGATTCCTGGAGTCCGAGGGATGGATCGCGTGGTCGGGGCCCGCGGTATCCGAACTGCTCAAGCAGTTCATCGCGCACAACCGGATGATGTCGGGCGGTTTCTCAATCAACGGTGAGCTGTTGACGCTGAGCGACATCACCTGTCCCGTACTGGCTTTCGTCGGTGAGGTCGACGACATCGGGCAGCCCGCCTCGGTCCGCGGCATCCGCTATGCCGCTCCGAACGCCGACGTCTACGAAACGTTGATCCGCGCCGGGCATTTCGGTCTGGTGGTCGGCAGCAAGGCGGCACAGATCACGTGGCCGACGGTGGCTGGCTGGGTGCAATGGGTGGACGGCGAGGGTGCCAAGCCGAAGAACGTCGTTCCGATGCAGGCTGCCCGCCCCGTCGAATACGGGGATGCCAGCGGGGTGCCGTTCGCGTCCCGGGTCGTCCACGGCGTCGGCGAGGCATCCGGGGTCGCGCTCGCGATGGTCCGCGGTGCGGCGGACGCGGTCGTCACCGCGAACCGGTCGGTTCGGTCCCTGGCGGTCGAAACGGCCCGCACGCTGCCCCGCCTGACCCGGCTCGGTCAGATCAGCGACCACACGCGGATCTCGCTGGGCCGAGTCCTCGCCGAGCAGGCCAAGGATTCTCCGAACGGCGAATTGTTGCTGTTCGACGGCCGGGTGCACACCTACGAAGCGGTGGATCGTCGCATCAACAACGTGGTTCGCGGTCTCATCGCGGTCGGTGTGCGTCAAGGTGACCATGTGGGCGTGCTGATGGGTACCCGCCCCAGCGCGATGGGCGCCATAGCAGCCCTTTCGCGACTCGGTGCGATCGCCGTCCTGATGCCCCCCGACGCCGATCTCGAAGAAGCCGCCCGGCTTGGCGCCGTCACGAAGGTCCTGACCGACCCCACCAATCTGGAGGCCGCCCGGCGGTTGCCGGTTCCGGTGCTTGTGCTCGGCGGCGGCGATGCCCGCGATCTGAAGCTGCCCCCGGACTCGGACGTCGTCGACATGGAGCAGATCGACCCCGACGCCGTCGAGCTGCCCGGCTGGTACCGGCCGAACCCGGGGTTGGCGCGCGACCTCGCCTTCGTCGCGTTCGCCACGGTCGCCGGTGAACTGGTGCCCAAGCAGATCACCAACCATCGGTGGGCGCTGTCGGCGTTCGGTACAGCTTCGGCGGCGGCGCTCGGCAGCGGCGATACCGTCTATTGCCTGACGCCGCTGCATCACCAATCGAGCCTGTTGGTCGCGCTGGGCGGAGCGGTGGTCGGTGGCGCCCGCATCGCCGTTGCCCGTAGCCTGCAGCCCGACCATTTCGTGCGAGAGGTCCGCCAATACGGCGTGACGGTGGTCAGCTACACCTGGGCCATGTTGAGCGAGCTGATCGACGATCCGGCCTTCGACCTGCGAGGCAGTCATCCCGTGCGCCTTTTCATCGGTTCGGGGATGCCCACCGGATTGTGGAAGCGGCTCACGGAAGTGTTCGCGCCCGCCCGGGTGGTGGAGTTCTTCGCCACCGCCGACGGATACGCCGTCCTGGCGAACGTGTCGGGTGCCAAGATCGGCAGCAAGGGCCGACCCCTTCCGGGCGGCGGCCACGTCGAACTCGCCGCATACGACGTCGAAGCGGACGCCATCCTCGAAGACGAGCGCGGTTTCGTTCGGGTCGCCGACACCGACCAGATCGGCATGTTGCTGGCACGGCCACTCGGTCAGGTCGACCCGTCGGCCCCGGTGAAACGGGGAGTGTTCGCACCCGCGGATACCTGGGTTTCCACCGAGCAGCTCTTCAGCCGCGATTCCGACGGGGACTACTGGTATGCCGGCAATCGCAGCATGGTCATTCACACGGCCCGTGGCGCAGTGTTCGGCGAACCCGTAACCGACGCGGTCGGCCGGATCGGCGCGGTCGATTTGGCCGTGACCTACGGGGTGCCGAGTCGCGGTGAACACGAGGTCGCGATCACCGCTGTCACCTTGCGGCCGGGCGCGAGCGTGACCGCTGCAGACCTGACCGAGGCGCTGGCCGGGATACGGGTGGGCTTCGCACCCGATGTCGTCCACGTCGTCGATTCATTGGCGTTATCCGCGTTGTATCGTCCACTCGCCGGCCAGCTGCGTGCCGCGGGCATTCCCCGGGTGGCGGCTCAGGCATGGTATCTCGACGGTGAAAAGTACAAGCGGTTGACGAGCGCGGCGCGCATGAGCCTGACCAAGGGACGTTGACGGCCGTAACACGCCAGCGCCCCAGTGCGAAAGCGCTGTTAGGCTCGTCGTGTTCAGGGTCCGTAGTTGGAGGTTTCCGATGACACCGCAGTCCAGGAGCACTTCGGGTTGGCGTCGCATCGTGGCCGGCGGTGTCGTGGGCACGAGTTTGGTCGCGTCGATGGGGCTCGGCCTCGGAACCGCCACCGCCAACGCCGATGTTCTGGACGATCTCGCCCAGGAGTTTTCCGTGGGTGCGGGTGCCGGGCCGGTGGCCAAGTGGGTCAAGCAGGCGCTAACGCTGCGTTCGCAGGGGTATAAGCCCAAGCCGGCCGACTACAAGGCCATCCAATCGGCCCTCGCTTATCGGCCGAATCAGATGCCGTTGATCGACGCGCTGAAGTCCACCGTCGCCCGCCAGCGCGATCTGCAGTCGAAGCTCGACCCGGTGACCGGAAATCCGTTCACGATCGGCATCAACGCGCTGCCGCCCGGAGTCCAGCCGGATCCGCAAAACCCCAACACCCCAGGCCTGTACATCCAGCCGGGCCGCTAGGCGCTCGTGCCCGATTTTGATTCCGTGCTCGACCAGAAGCTGCTCGCCATCCTCGTCTGCCCGGCTGATCAAGGCCGCCTGATCTATACCGGCGACCTGCTCTACAACCCCCGGTTGCGCCGCGCCTATCGCATCGAGGACGGCATTCCCGTTCTGCTCGTCGACGAGGCGCGCGATGTCGGTGACGACGAGCACGCGAAGATCGTGGCAGCCGCCGAGGACGGCGGGGTTTCCGGTTAGCTCGGCTAGTCCTTTGGCAGGCCGGGTACGGCGCCGGTGAGGTAGCGCTGCAAAGTGGGGGCCAGCACATCGACCACCCGTTCGAGCGGCAGCGACGCAAACGGTTGCAACGCCATGACGTGGCGCGCCACGATGACACCGAGGATCTGCGAAGCCGCGAATTCGACCCGGATGATGCCCGATCCCGGCGGGTCGTCGACTCTGGTGGCGATGTCGGCAAATACCACGCTGCGCAAGAAGTTCCCGAACATGGGAAGCTCATCGCCGGCGATCGCCGAACGCAGGGTCGCCTTCAGCCGGAAGCCCAATTCCGACTCCCAAATCCCCAGAATCACCGTTGCGAGGGCGCGGCCGAGTTCGTCGATGGGTGCCGCATGCAGCACGGCCAGCAACGCACCGGGATCGACCGGCACGTCCACTGCCTCGGCAAAGAGCTTCTCCTTGGTCCCGAAATAGTGGTGCACCAGGGCGGGATCAACACCCGCATCGGCGGCGACGGCGCGCACGGAGATGTTGGCCGCGGCGTTGTGCGCGAAGAGTTTTCGTGCGCTGGCGAGAATGCGATCACGGGTGTCGGAGACGCCGCTCGGCCGTCCCCTCTTGCGAGCTTCGGAAGTGGCCACGGCGCGCTACGGGGTTCGCCGGCGCAGTGTCGCGGCTGCCAATGACAGCGCCGCGATCGCGAAGGCGACGACGATCGCGATGTCGCGAATCGCGGTCGCGGTGAGGTTCGGGTGCCTGCCGACTTCGCGGAGAGCCTCCAGCGCGTAACTGGCCGGCAAGACGTTGCTGATCCATTGCAGCCACTCCGGCATCATCTCGCGCGGCACGATGATCCCGCACAGCAACAGCTGCGGCACCACTACCACGGGCATGAACTGGACGGCCTGGAACTCGGTGCGGGCGAACGCGCTGCACAGCAGCCCCAGGCCGACCCCGAGGGCCGCGTTGACGATGGCGATCAAGAACACCCACGCCGGATTGCCCGCGGTGTCGAACCCGAGCAGCCAGAACGCGACGACACATGCGACGGTGGCCTGCAACGCGGCCGCGATCGAGAAGGCGGTCCCGTAGGCGCCCAGGAGATCCAGCCTGCCCAGCGGCGTGGTGAGGATGCGTTCGAGGGTCCCTGACGCGCGCTCGCGCTGCATGGATATCGACGTGATGAGAAACATGATGATCAAGGGGAGCAGTCCGAGCAGGATCAGGCACGCGTTGTTGAACGGGCGAAGCGCCGCCGGCAGGTGCGTGGCCTTCGGGAACATGAAGTACATCAGGGTGATGACCGCGCTGGGCACCACGATGATCATCGCCACACTGCGGTGATCGGCGCCAAGTTGGCGCAGGATGCGAGTGGTGGTCGCGGCGTATGGCCGCGCTGTCAGCCTGCTGCGGCCGCGGTGCTGTGCCGGATGACGGACAGGAACGCTTCTTCCAGCGAGTTGCATCGGGTGTCCTCTCTGAGCCGGGCGGGTGTGGTGTGGGCCAGCAGGTGGCCTTCGCGCATGAGCAGCAGGTCGCCGCAGTGGTCTGCTTCATCCATGACGTGGCTTGAGACGAGAAGTGTGGTGCCGCGCCGGGCAAGCGTGTTGAACAGTTCCCAGAGGTCGACTCGAAGCACGGGGTCGAGCCCCACCGTCGGTTCGTCGAGTACGAGCAGATCGGGATCGCCCACCAGCGCGCACGCCAGCGACGCCCGGGTGCGCTGGCCGCCGGACAAATTTCCACACTGGACGTCGGAATGCGACGTCAGGCCGACCTGATCGACGATTTCCGCCGCTCGCGACGGCCGCCGGCCGTAGAGCGATGCGAAGTAGCGGACGTTGTCGATCAAGCGCAGATCGTTGTAGATCGTGGGTGTCTGGGTCACATAGCCGACGCGATTTCGCAGCCGCGGGGAGCCGGCCGGGTGGCCGAGCACCGTCACCGTTCCCGACGCGATGATCTGAGTGCCCACGATGCAGCGCATGAGTGTGGTCTTGCCGCAGCCGGACGGACCGAGCAGACCGGTGATCGTACCCCGGGCGATCCGCACCGTGAGGTCGTCGAGCGCTGGGCGCTTACCCCGGATGACGCGCAGTCGATCGACCTCGATCGCGTGCTGGGCAGCGTCGCCAAGTAATTCATGGCGTGATGAACTCATCATGCAATGAATATTGCTCTCTGGCGTCGGCGGCGTCAAGAGGCAAGATCGGGTCGTGGGCGCCGACCGATTGACCGTCGACCCGCAGACGGCCGCGCGCCGACTGCTCGGAGCGACATTGTTCGGACGCGGCGTGGCGGCGTCGGTAGTGGAAGTGGAGGCATACGGCGGACCTGCAGACGGACCCTGGCCCGACTCCGCATCGCATTCGTTCCGCGGGGTCGACACGCGCAACGCGGTGATGGCCGGGCCCGTCGGCCGGTTGTACACCTACCGCAGTCACGGCATCCATGTGTGTGCGAACGTGGTGTGCGGACCCGACGGCACCGCCGCCGCGGTACTGCTGCGGGCGGGCGTGATCGTGGCCGGGCTCGACGTGGCCCGACAGCGACGCGGCGGCAACACGGCCGATGCGGGGTTGGCCCGCGGTCCCGGCAATCTCTGTTCGGCCCTGGGAATCGCCCTGGCGGACAACGGGATCGATCTTTTCGACACGGGCAGCCCGGTGCGCCTCGAGTTGTGTGGTCAGAGGGAGGCCACACGGGGTCCTCGTGTCGGGGTGAGCAAAGCGGCCGACCGGCCGTGGCGGTTCTGGCTGCTCGACCACCCCGAAGTGTCGGCGTACCGCCGCAGTCCGCGCGCGCCCGCGCCCGGCCTCAGCGACTGAATGTCGTGGCAGTGCGGGAAGATCGACGAATGGCAACCACGATCCTGCACGAGTTGCAGTGGCGCGGTCTGATCGCGCAGTCGACCGACCCCGATGCGCTCGCCGGGCACCTGGCGGCCGGCCCGGTCACGGTCTACTCCGGCTTCGACCCGACCGCCCCTAGCCTGCACGCCGGACACCTCGTGCCGCTGTTGACGCTGCGCCGCTTTCAGCAGGACGGCCACCGCCCGATCGTCCTTGCGGGCGGCGCCACGGGAATGATCGGCGATCCGCGCGACAACGGCGAGCGAGTGCTCAACGCCCCCGACACCGTTGCGGAATGGGCGAAGCGGATCCGGGGGCAGCTGGAGCGCTTCGTCGACTTCGGCGATTCGGTCTCCGGCGCGATCGTGGCGGACAATGTGACGTGGACCGGACAGCTCTCGGCGATCGAGTTCCTGCGCGATGTGGGTAAGCACTTTTCGGTCAACGTGATGCTCGACCGCGACACTGTCCGCCGTCGGCTCGACGGCGACGGCATCTCCTACACGGAGTTCAGCTACATGCTGCTGCAGGCAAACGACTATGTGGAACTGAACCGGCGGTATGGCTGCACATTGCAGATCGGCGGCTCTGACCAGTGGGGAAACATCATTGCCGGCGTCCGGCTGGTGAGGCAGAAGTCCGGTTCCTCGGTGCACGCGCTGACCACGCCGCTGGTGACCGATTCGGAGGGCAACAAGTTCGGGAAGTCGACCGGCGGCGGGAATCTCTGGCTGGATCCGGCGATGACGAGCCCGTACGCCTGGTACCAGCACTTCGTGAACACCGCCGATGCCGACGTGATCGGCTACCTGCGTTGGTTCACCTTCCTGGACGGCGACGACATCGCAGAACTCGAGCAGGCAACCGCCGAGCGGCCGCACGAGCGTGCGGCCCAGCGCCGGCTCGCCCGGGAACTCACCTCGCTCGTGCACGGCGAAGCGGCGACGACAGCGGTCGAGCACGCCAGCAGCGCACTGTTCGGCCGGGGTGAATTGTCGACTCTCGATGAGCCGACCCTGGCTTCCGCCTTGCGCGAGGCGGCAAACGACCAGGTGGCCGAACTGACGCCGGGCGGACCGGACGCGCTCACCGACCTGCTCGTCGCGACCGGGCTCTCGCCGAGCAAGGGTGCGGCCCGACGCGCGATCGCCGAGGGCGGGGTTTCGGTCAACAACGTCAGGATCACCAGCGACGATTGGGCGCCGCAGGCCTCGGACTTTTTGTTCGGGCAGTGGCTGGTGCTGCGCCGGGGAAAGCGGAACGTGGCAGGGGTGCGACGGTTCGCGGGTCGGGCCTGATGGGCCCAGAACCGGAATGGCCCACCCATCAGGGGATTTGACTCAGAGTTTCCAGGCACGTAACTTAGTGCCGTCGCCGCGACCGGCTCGGCCGGGGTGCGCTGCGACATCCCGGGAATAGCCCTGGACTTCAGGGTGTTCCTAGAGTCCGCGCAACTTTCCAGCGGCCTTTGGCCGCGGGGGTCTTGCGCGGTCGGCGGGTCTGTTGTTTGAGAACTCAATAGTGTGTTTGGTGGTTTTTGTTTGTTGTTTTT
>CAZEHT010000038.1:22827-31110 GCA_964511995.1 uncultured Mycobacterium sp. | reverse complement strand
CCGCATACTGCGCTCCCCCGCCGCCGCCAACTGATCGATCCGATCGGCAAGCGCGGTGCGGTACACCGCGGCCAGGAAATGGTCCCGGCCGTCCCACGGCAGGATCACATCGGCACCGTCGTGGGCTGCCAGTTCGCCGACGAATTCGGCAGTCATCGCCGGCATGTCGACGGCGCAGACGAATGCGCGCTCTGCGCCCGCTTGGGCTGCGGCACGCAATCCGCGTCCCGTCGCCAGCAATGGTCCCAGCCCGCGGATCTCGTCGCGCACGATCACGGCCGCGGGAATGCCGGGCAGCGGCTGACCTGGCGCGGCAACCACGAATATCGGCGCACAGCAGTGGGTCAGCGTGTCCACGACAGCCTCGACCATGGTTACCGCCCCGTGCGGCCCGGGAATCGGCAGGGTGGCCTTGTCCCGGCCCATGCGCCGTGATGCCCCGCCGGCTAGGACGACCCCGGCCAGCTCAACAGACATGGCCGCCAGGTTAGCGCCCGAGCTGTCACCTAGCCGCACGCCGCGCTGTGATTCGCGCTAGTCGACGGTCCAGGTGTCGCGACCGCGCAAAAGCGACTGCAGCGCGGCGGTGTCGTGCGGGACGGTCTCCATCGCCGACGCGATCTGAGCGCGTGCCTGGTCGTTGTAGGTAGGCCGCTCGACCTGACGGAAGATGCCCATGACGGTGTGCTCGAGATTCTGGTCGCTCAACCGCGACAGCGCGAACGAATACGCGGGATCGCTGCGCGTGGCGTCGTGGATGACGATCTCGTCGGCCGACACATCGGCCGTCTTGGCCGTCTCCAGCCCGAATCCGGACCGCACGACGCAGTACTCGCCGTTGGTGCCGAACGTGATCGGCTCGCCCTGGCGGACGTTGATGACGCGCTCCTCCGCACCTTCCTTGCGCAGCGCATCGAACGATCCGTCGTTGAAAATCGGGCAATCCTGCAGGATTTCGACGATCGCCGCGCCGCGGTGTTGGGCGGCCCCGCGCAGCACCTCGGTCAACCCGGCGCGGTCGGAGTCCAGGGCGCGCCCCACGAACGTCGCTTCGGCTCCCAACGCCAGCGATACGGGGTTGAAGGGGTGGTCCAGCGAGCCCATCGGGGTGGACTTGGTGACCTTGCCGACCTCCGAGGTGGGCGAGTACTGGCCCTTGGTCAGGCCGTAGATCCTGTTGTTGAAAAGCAGGATGGTGATGTTCATATTGCGGCGCAGGGCGTGGATCAGGTGGTTGCCGCCGATCGAGAGCGCGTCCCCGTCACCGGTGACCACCCACACCGACAAATCGTCGCGCGCGAGCGACAGGCCGGTGGCGATCGTCGGTGCGCGGCCGTGGATGGAATGGAAGCCGTACGTCTCCAGGTAGTACGGGAAGCGGCTGGAGCAACCGATACCGCTGACGAAGACCATGTTCTCGCGGCGCAGCCCCAGCTCCGGCAGGAAATTTCGGATCGTGTTGAGGATGACGTAGTCCCCGCAGCCCGGGCACCAGCGCACCTCCTGGTCGCTGGTGAAATCTTTGCCCTTCTGCGGCTGATCGGTCGTGGGCACGCCGCTGATCTTCGAGGAACTCGCCACCGTCAATTCGAGGTCGGCACCAATCAGGTCGGTCATGCGTGTGCTCCCGCTCCAACCATAGCCGCTGACAACTTGGCGACCATCGTCTTGTCTCGTTCGATCTCGGCCAGCGTCCCGCCCAACGCGGCGCGGATGACGCGCCCCACCTCGTCGGCCAAGAACGCGAGACCCTGAACCTTGGTGACCGACTGCACGTCCACCAAGTACTTCCCGCGCAGCAGTAGCGCCAATTGACCCAGGTTCATCTCCGGCACAACCACATTGGGGTAACGGCCCAGCACCTCGCCGAGGTTGGCCGGAAACGGGTTGAGGTAGCGCAGCTGCGCGTGGGCGACCTTGATGCCCCTTTTGCGTGCGCGCCGACAGGCTTCACCGATCGGGCCGTAGGAACTTCCCCAGCCCAGCAGGAGCAACTCGGCATCCCCGGTCGGATCGTCGACATCGAGATCGGGCACCTCGATACCGTCGATCTTCTCCTGACGAAGCCGCACCATGAGATCGTGGTTGCCCGGCTCGTAGGAGATGTTGCCGGAGCCGTTGGCCGACTCAAGGCCGCCGATCCGGTGCTCCAGGCCCGGGGTACCCGGAATGGCGAACTGGCGGGCCAGGGTCTGCGGATCTCGCGCGTAGGGGGCAAAGGGTTCGCCCGCCTTGGCAAAGGTGTGCAAAATCGGCTGGTAGCCGGCGACGTCGGGAATGCGCCACGGTTCGGAACCGTTCGCGATCGCCCCGTCGGATAGCACCATCACCGGTGTGTGGTACTTCACCGCGATACGCACCGCTTCGACGGCGATGTCGAAACAGTCCGACGGCGAGCGGGGAGCCAGGATGGCGACCGGGGATTCGCCGTTGCGCCCGAACATCGCCTGCAGCAGGTCGGCCTGCTCGGTCTTGGTCGGCAGGCCAGTGGACGGTCCGCCACGCTGAACGTCGATCACCACCAACGGCAGCTCGGTCATGACGGCCAGACCGATCGCCTCGGATTTCAGGGAAATACCCGGACCCGACGTCGTGGTCACGCCGAGCGCACCGGCGTAGGCCGCGCCGATCGCCGAACCGATGCCGGCGATCTCGTCCTCGGCCTGGAACGTGAGCACATTGAAGTTCTTATGTTTGGACAGCTCGTGCAGGATGTCGGAGGCGGGGGTGATCGGGTAGCTGCCCAGCACCACCTGCAGGTCCGCGAGGTGACCGGCGGCCAAGATGCCGTACGCCAACGCGGTGTTGCCGGAGATCTGGCGGTATTCGCCAGGCGGCAACTTGGCAGGCGCCACCTCGTAGGTGGTACCGAATGCCTCGGTGGTCTCGCCGTAGTTCCACCCGGCCTTGAGCGCCAGCACGTTGGCCTCGGCGACATCGCGCTTGCGGCCGAACTTCTCGCGGATGAACGTCTCGCTCGTCTCGATCGGACGACCGTACATCCAGGACAACAGGCCCAGGGCGAACATGTTCTTGGCGCGCTGCCCGTCTTTCTTGGTCGCGCCGATCTCCTCCACGGCACCGAGCGTCAGAGTCGTCATCGCCACCGGTTGTACGACGTAGTCGGACAGGGTGTCGTCTTCGAGCGGGTTGGTGACGTATCCCACTTTGGCAAGGTTGCGTTTGGTGAACTCGTCGGAGTTGGCGATCACCAGGCCGCCCCGGGGCAGGTCTTCGATGTTCGCCTTCAGCGCGGCCGGGTTCATCGCGACGAGGACGTCGGGACGGTCGCCCGCTGTCAGGATGTCGTAGTCGGCGATCTGAATCTGGAACGACGACACCCCGGGCAGCGTGCCCTGTGGGGCGCGGATCTCGGCCGGGTAGTTCGGCTGAGTCGCGAGATCGTTGCCGAAAAGGGCCGCCTCAGACGTGAATCGGTCGCCGGTGAGTTGCATACCGTCGCCGGAGTCTCCGGCGAAACGGATGACGACCTTTTCCAGTTTTTCGCGAAGGTGCGGCCTGCTCCCATTGACGTTCGGACTCAACGTCCCGCCTTTCGTCCCTTATTCAAATACCAGCGCACACCACCCGCCGGCGCGACCGTCGCAGTCCCGTCGGACGCGCCAATCGAATACACTGCCCATGCCTGGCAGTGTTTGATGTCACTCGCGGTACCGATTATTGCACTTTCTTAGGGACGAAATTACCCGCATCCGACGCGACAGGAGCCAAGACTGGCGCGAACCAGCTGTTCACGGTACCCGCGCGCACGCAAATGAGACAGTTCTGTGGGTTGCGTCACTTTGCTGGGCAATAGAGTCTAAGAAACTACCGCACCCGCCCGACGATGGTGTCATTTACCCGCGGGTAACTTAGCCGTAACCGTTGCCGCCGGGAACATTGCACGGGGTAACCACCTGGACCGGGACCGGCCGGACCGGCTCGGCCGGCAATGCGCCGCGCTCGGCGAGAATCGTCCGCAGCGCCAACCTCGCATCGCGGCGAAGATCATTGTGCAGGACCACCGATATGCGGCCTTCGCGCAGTAACCGCCGGTTATCGGCATCGAGGTCGTGGGCGATGAAGACCCGGCACGGACGTCGGAGTTCCTCGAACGCGGCCACCGTCGCGGCGTTACCCCCGCCCACTGAGTAGACGGCCTCGATCGCAGGGTGCCGACATAGCGCGTCGAGCACCAAGGCTTCGTTGGTGGCGTCGATGCCGTCGCTGTCGCTGACGTCGACGACTCCGATCCCAGAACCCCGCAATGCCGACCGGAAGCCGACCTCCCGCTCCCCTTCGTTGCGGAAGACGTTGCTGCTCAACGTGATGAGCACCTCGGCTTCCGGGGCCGCGGGGACGAGCCACTGCCGGATCAGGAATGCCGCGGTCGCACCCGCCATGTGGTTGTCGATGCCGACGTACCCGCACCGGGTGCTGGAGGGCACGTCGGTGGCATAGGTGACGACGGGGACCCCCGAGGCGACCAGCGCGTCGACGGCCTCGGCCACCTGAGGTTCGTCGGGACCCTTGAGGATGACGCCGTGACTGCCGCGCAGCCGCCGCAGTTGGCCGACGGTGGCCGACGTCGAACCGCTTTCCCAGAGGTGGAAGCGGGCCCGCAACATCGCCGGCGCGAAAGACGGCAACTCGGCTTCGACCGCGGCACGGAACGCCTCGGAGAACCGGCGCGGTGTTTGCATGACCACGTCGACGAGATAGCGCCTGCCGTTGAGGCGCAGCTGGGCCTGTTGCTTGTCCAGGTCGGCGATCGCCTGCCTGACCTCGGCACGCGTGTTCTCCCGCACTCCGGGGCGACCGTTGAGAACGCGGTCGACAGTGGCCTCGCTCAGACCGGACTGCTGCGCGATCTCACGAACCTTGTACCGATGCGGCATTGATGTTTCCGATGATGGGATGATTCCGATGATGGTTTTTTGATGGGTTTCTGGTGTTGAATGTGTCTTATTCCACAGCAAGACTTGTGCCCATGTCCAGCGCGACACTAAGCCACCCCACGATGACCCGCCGCGGCGCCACTTGGATCGAGGAAGCCGATTACGACCTCGACGCCTTCGTCGCCTCGTTGCGCTGCGAGACCGATGTCGCCGACTACCCGCACGCCTCCGAGGTGCGAGCCGGTGTTCTGATCTATGAGGCCGACCGGCTGGCGAGCGCCGACCGCCGGGACGTGCAGTCCGAACTGATCCGCGCTCTCACCGACGGACCGGGAGTGGCCGTGTTCGAGGGCGCTTTCGGGGCGGACGTGATCGACGCCGCGAATGCCGCCTTCGTCGAACTCATCGAGGCCCAGCACGCAGCAGGCGGCGCCGCTGGTGATCACTTCGGCAAGCCGGGGTCCAACGACCGCGTATGGAACGCCGCCCAGAAGCTGGCCCTGCACGCACCGCAGGTCTTCGCCGACTACTACGCCAACGACACGCTCGCACTGGTGTCACAGGCGTGGCTGGGCCCGCGCTACCAGGTGACCGCTCAGGTCAACGTCGTCAATCCCGGCGGGCGCGCACAGCTTCCGCATCGCGACTATCACCTCGGCTTCGTCGACCCCGGGCAGTTGGCCGCCTACCCGGCGCACCTGCACCGGATGTCGGCGGTTCTGACGTTGCAGGGCGCAATCGCCCATTGCGAGATGCCTGTCGAGAGCGGACCGACGATGCTGCTGCCGTATTCGCAGCGCTTCGCCGCGGGCTATATCGCTTTCCGCCGACCGGAATTCGTCGAGTACTTCGCCGGGCACCACGTTCAACTCCCATTGCGCCAGGGCGATGCGGTGTTCTTCAACCCGGCGCTCTATCACGGTGCGGGCGCCAATACCTCGGCCGACATCCGCCGAATCGCCAACCTGCTGCAGGTTTCGTCGCCGTTCGGGCGCGCGATGGAGTCATTGGACCGCGCGGCGATGGTACGCGCGGTCTACCCGGCACTGCGAGCGATGCGGGCATCGGGCCGCTCGGCACAAGAGGTCCTCAATGCCGTGGTCGCCACGGCAGAGGGCTACCCGTTCCCGACGAATCTTGACTACGACCAACCCATCGCCAGCCTGGCACCGCGCAGTCAGGTGGACTTGCTCCTGCATGCCCTCGAAGCCGACTACACGACTCAATTGCTCGACGCCGCGCTGCGCGGCCATGAAGAACGGAGGCTTCCGTGACCACGCTCGGGCTGATCGGATTGGGCCGGATCGGCGCTTTCCATACCGAAACCCTGACTAACCTTCCCGAACTCGAGAAATTGATCGTCACCGACGAACGCCCCGACATCGTCAGGCAGATCGCCACCAAGTATGGCGTCACACCGGCAGATTCTGTTTCACAGTTGCTGTCCTCGCGTATCGACGGCGTCGTGGTGGCCGCGGCGACACCGGCACACGCCGCACTCACAATTGCCGCGGTGCAGCGGGGGATACCGACGTTCTGCGAGAAGCCGGTTGCCGCGACCGCCGACGAAAGCGCCCGTGTCGCAGAAATCGTCGCCCGCTCGGGTGTGCCGGTGCAGATCGGCTACCAGCGCCGGTTCGACCCCGCCTTCGCGGCCGTGAAGGCGGCTGTCGACAGCGGCTCGCTGGGAGCGCTGCACACCGTCCGCAGCACCACGATGGACCCCGCTCCACCGCCCATGGACTACGTCGCCGGCTCCGGCGGCATCTTCCGAGACTGCGCGGTGCACGATTTTGACACCTTGCGGTGGGTGACGGGACAGCAGGCGGTGGAGGTATATGCCACCGGCAACGTCCAAGGCGATCCCCGGTTCTACGAGTACGGAGACGTCGACACGGCAGCGGTGGTGGTCCGGTTCGACGGCGGTGCACTGGGTCTGGTGTCCGCGGCACGCTACAACGGTCGCGGCTACGACTGCCGCCTGGAGGTGCACGGCTTTGCCGACACCGTCGTCGCGGGATGGGATCAGGGTGTTCCGGTGCGGAACATGGACCCGCGGCTGACCGGTCGGGCCGGATTCCCCGGCGGGGCCGCACACAACTTCTTCATGGACCGGTTCACCGAGGCGTTCCGCACCGAGTTGAGCGGGTTCGTCAAAGTGGCACAGGGAGGACCCGTCGAAGGTGCCACGGTGGACGACGCCGTGGAGGTCGCGTGGATGGCCGAAGCCGCCACGGAGTCGCTGCGCCGGGGCGTCCCGGTGCGAATCGAGGAGGTAAGGACGTGAAGATCGCCGGTGCCCCCATCTCGTGGGGGGTGTGCGAAGTTCCCGGATGGGGGTATCAATTGAGTCCGGCCCGGGTGCTGGCCGAGATGGGACAGGCCGGATTGACGGCCACCGAACTGGGCCCGGACGGATTTCTGCCGGGTGACCCGGCCGAATTGGCCCGCCTGCTGGACAATTTCGGCCTGTCGTGTGTGGGTGGATTTGTCCCGCTGGTGTTCCACGACGACGACCGCGATCCCGCCCGAGACCTCGCCGGACCCATGGAATCGCTGGTGGGGTGCGGAGCCGGGGTGGTGGTGCTGGCCGCCTCCACCGGCTCCGAAGGCTATGACGCCCGGCCGGTTCTCACCGAAAAACAGTGGACCACGATGCTGTCCAACCTGGATCGGATGGCCGGGATGGCCGCCTCCCGCGGCCTAAAAGCCGTGTTGCATCCCCACGTCGGCACCCTGGTGGAAAGCCGCTCCGATGTCGACCGGGTGCTGGCGGGGTCGGATATCCCGCTGTGCCTGGACACCGGGCACCTGCTGATCGGCGGTACCGACCCGCTGACGCTGGCCCGCGAGATACCCGATCGCGTCGAGCACACTCACCTCAAGGATGTCGACGAGTCGCTGGCGAACAAAGTGCGTTCCGGTGAACTGACCTACACCCGGGCGGTAGCCGCGGGGATGTACGTTCCGCTGGGCACCGGCGACGTCGATATCGCCGGCATCGTCGCAGCTCTCGAGGAGAACGGGTACGACGGCTGGTACGTCATGGAGCAGGACACCATCCTGGAGGGTGAGCCCGACTCCCGCCCCGATGCGCCCGGGCCGCTGGCCGATGTCGTGGCAAGTGTGACATTCCTCCGGGGCGTGCGTCTGGCCGTCGTGCCGTGACACTGCGGATCGGGATTCTGGGCGCATCGCGCATCGCCGGACTGGCGATCGTCGAGCCCGCTCGCGAGCTGGGCCACCGACTGGTGGCCGTCGCCGCCCGGGACCGTGACCGCGCGCGGCACTTCGCTGAAAAGCATGGTGTGGAAAGAGTTTTGGGAACCTACGAGGTGATCCACGATCCGGAGGTCGAGAAGCGCGGGTCCGACGTCAAGAGCGT
>CAZEHT010000038.1:11780-22817 GCA_964511995.1 uncultured Mycobacterium sp. | reverse complement strand
TGGCCGTCGCCGCCCGGGACCGTGACCGCGCGCGGCACTTTGCCCACAAGCATGGTGTGGAGCGGGTTTTGGGAACCTACGACGAGGTGCTCCACGATCCGGAGGTCGACGTCGTCTACAACCCGCTGGCCAATGCCCTCCACGCACCCTGGAATCTGGCGGCGGTGCGCGCGGGTAAACCGGTGCTGGCGGAGAAGCCTTACGCTCGCAACGCAGCCGAAGCCGTCGAGGTCACCACGGCCGCCGAGGCCGCCGGGGTGCCGGTTGTCGAAGGGTTTCACTACCTCTACCACCCGGTGACGCGCCGGCTGCTGAATCTGATCGCCGACGGGCGACTCGGCGCGTTGCGAGACATCGAGTTACGCATGGAGATGCCCGCACCGGCAGACGACGACCCGCGCTGGTCGCTCGAGCTCGCCGGGGGCTCGCTGATGGACTTGGGCTGCTACGGCCTGCACTTCATCCGCACGGTGGGCACGTTGGTGGGGGCCCTCCCCCGCATTATGTCGGCGAGAATGACCGAACGCCACCCGGGGGTCGACGCGACATCTGAGATCGCTCTGCGGCTCGGCGAGGCCAGCGCGCGCAGCGTCAACAGCATGGTCGCCACCGACTTCCACTTCAGCATCCGGGTGACGGGTTCGGCCGGCGCAGCGTTGGCGCACAACTTCATCAAGCCACACGAGGACAACCGGCTGACACTTGTCACCTCCGATGCAACCGTCACCTCCGATGCAACCCACGTGGAGCGGCTGGGCACCCGCACCTCCTACACCTACCAGCTAGAGGCGTTCGCCGCCCACGTACTGGGCGGCGAGCCGTTACCCGTCGACAACGCCGACGCGGTCGCCAACATGGCCCTGATCGACGAGACGTATCGGGCGGCCGGCCTCGCACCACGCTAACGGCGACGATTCGCCCCCTCCCACCGCGCACCGTGGAGCCGGCGCCGACGGCGTTCCGGCCGGAAGGAGCACCAGTGACATTCGAACTCGCCGCCTGCGCGGAGATGCTTTTCACCGACCTCGACTTCGCCGACCGAGTGCGGATGATCTCGGATCTGGGTTTCGCGGTGGAGATGTGGAGTTTCCACGACAAGGATCTCGGCGCGCTGGCCGCGACCGGAGCACGGTTTTCGTCGATGACCGGTTACCGCCACGGTGACCTCTTCGACCCCGAGGGCGCGCGGGAGGTGGTGCGCACTGCTGCTCAGGCGGTCGAAGCAGCTGCGGCACTCGGTGTTTCGCGCTTGGTCGTGCATCCCGGCGAACTCGTCGAGGGCAAGGCCGCACGGCCGAAGTACGGCTGCACCGCCGACATGTGGTTCGCCGCGCTACGGGGACTCGAGGCGCTGGGTGAGCTCGGAGCCCGGAGCGGCGTCACATTCTGCCTGGAGAACCTCAACACCGCCGTCGACCACCCCGGTGTTCCGCTGGCCCGCGCCAAGGACACCCTGGCGCTCGTCGAGGCCGTCGGACATCCGCACGTCAAGATGATGCTCGATCTGTACCACGCCCAGATCGGCGAGGGAAACCTCGTCGAATTGGTGCACCGATGCGGATCTGCGATCGGCGAGGTACAGATCGCGGATGTACCGGGGCGATGCGAACCGGGCACCGGCGAAATCCACTACCCCGCGATCGCGAAGACGTTGCGCGAGATCGGCTATGCGGGGACCGTCGGCATGGAGGCCTTCGCCGCACGCGACAGCGTCAGCGCACTCGAATCATTCCGTGCCGCGTTCACCGAATGACCGCTCCCGCCCAGAACGCCCGATACCCGGAAGAGCTCGTTTCCACACGTCCGCTGGACCGGCCCCACCGCGGCCAGCACCGTCAGACAAATCGCCACCGTCTGGTCGATTTGAGCCGGCAAACCGTCGGCGGCACGTGCATACCATCCCGTCGCACAGGGGACTGCCCCGACAGAAGAGCAAGCCGACCGGCCCGGACCACCGTAACGTGGTGGTAACGCGGCGTCGCGTACAAACCGTCGGGAGCGATTCTCTCAATGCGCACCGCTGCATCGTCGCTCACCGGAAACCGGCGACCGGCAGTTTGTTCGAACCGGCGCTTGTTTCGCGCCGGCAGTTTGTTCGAACGGGGCCGTGCCCCAGGGCATATCCCTTCCCGATGTGCCGGTTCTATCTGCGGCCCAGTTCGTGGCTGAGTGCCTCGAGCTCGTTGCCGCCGGCCATCTCCTGCGTCAGACGTTCCAGCGTGATGTCGTCGTATGAGCAGTCCAGCTTCTGCTGTCCCCGGTTGAGCAGCACGAAGTGATCACCGACCATGTGCGCGTGGTGCGGGTTGTGGGTGATGAAGATGACGCCGAACCCCTGCTCCTTGGCCGCGGTGATGTAACGCAGCACCATCCCGGACTGCTTGACGCCCAGCGCCGCGGTCGGCTCGTCGAGGATCAACACACGGGCACCGAAGAAGATCGCCCGCGCGATCGCCACGCATTGGCGCTGGCCACCCGACAGCGAGCCGATCGGAGCGTCCACGTCGGGAAGGTCGATACCCATCTTGTGCAATTCGGAGATCGTCGTCGAACGCATACCGTTGATGTCCAGCGGCTTCAGGAACCCCTTCTTGCGCAACTCGTTGCCGAGGAAGAAGTTGCGCCACACCGGCATCAGCGCCACCACGGCCAGATCCTGGTAGACCGTCGCGATGCCCGCATTGAGCGAATCCTTCGGAGAGTCGAAGACCACCGGGACGCCGTCGATGAGCAATTCACCCTCGGTCGGCTTGTGCAGGCCGGCGATTATCTTGATGAGCGTGGATTTCCCGGCGCCGTTGTCGCCGAGCACACCGGTCACCTCACCGGCACCCACCCGTAAGTTTATGTCCTTGAGCGCGATGATGTTTCCGTAACTCTTGCCGACATGTTTCAGTTCGATCAGCGGCACCTCGCCCCCGGACGGCGTCTCGGCGATCGGCGCTTCGGCGGTGGTCGTCATCTCGTGTGTCTCCTATCGCTTCGCCGCGTAGTTGCGGAAGGCGTTGTTGGCGATGACCGCCGTCAACAGCATCGCGCCGAGGAAGAACTTGAACCAGTCGGGATTCCAGCCGGCGTATACGATCCCCTGGTTGGTCATCCCGAAAATGAACGCACCGATCAAGGTACCGATCGCGGTGCCGTAGCCGCCCGTCAGCAGACAGCCTCCGATCACTGCCGCGATGATGTAGAGGAACTCATTGCCGACACCCTGACCCGACTGAATCGTGTTGAACGCGAACAACAGATGCATCCCGACGAACCAGGCACAGAACCCGACGAACATGAATAGCCCGATCTTGACCTTGGTCACCGGCACACCGACAGCCCGCGCGCTGTCCTGACTACCGCCCACGGCGAAGATCCAGTTGCCGACACGGGTCTTGAACAGCATGTAGGTGGCCAGCACCGCGAACAAGATCCACCACACCACCGTGATCCGCAGCGACACCGAGCCGAGCGGAATCGAGGACGCGAAGAACGCCCTGCCGGATTCAAAACCTTCCATGTCCGAGACGCTGGGAGTGGCGACCTGGCCGGCCACCAGCTTGGTCACCGCCAGGTTGATGCCGGTGAGCATCAGGAAGCTGCCGAGGGTGATCAGAAACGACGGGATCTTCGTCCTCATCACCATGTAGCCGTTGAAGAAGCCGATCGACAGCGAGACGACCAGTGCCAGCAGTGCCCCGGCCCACAGGTTCAAATGCAGGTTGTAGCTCAGCATCGACGCGGCAAGCGAACTCGTGGTGACAGCCACACCCGACGAAAGGTCGAACTCGCCGCCGATCATCAGCAGGCCGACGCCGACGGCCATGATCCCGATCGTCGAGCTGGCATAGAGCACGGTCGCCAGCGAGTCGGGTGAACGGAAAGGGGGCGCGACGACGAAGAAGAATGCAAAGATCAGCACAGCACCGACCAAGGCTCCCATCTCGGGCCGAATGATCAAGCGCTGCAGCTTGTTCTGCTCCTTGACGCGCTCGTCGTGGACGACTTTGTGGCTGGCGAGATCGAGGTCGGCCTGGGTACTCATCGGGTGCCGGCCTTCGCATACTCGGCAACGGCGTCGATGTTCGACTTGTCGATGAACGAGGGACCGGTCAGTGTCGGCTGGTTGCCGCCGATCACGTTGCCGTTGTTGAGGTAGAGCCACAGCGAGTCGATGGCGAGGTACCCCTGCAGGAAGGGCTGCTGGTCGACGGCCCATTGCACGTCACCGTTACGTATTGCGTCCACGAGCGCCGCATTGGTGTCGAAGGTGGCTACCTTCGCGCCGCTGTCGGCATTCTTGACGGACTGCACGGCGGTCAGCGCGAATGGGGCCCCCAGCGCCAACACGGTGTCGATGGCGGCATCCTGCTGCAACTTGGCGGTGATCGTCGATTCGACCGAAGGCATGTCCTTGCCGTTGACATTGAGCACTTCGGTGGCGGGGAAGCTGTTCTTCACACCCGCGCAGCGCGCCTCCAGGTCGACGTGACCCTGCTCCTGGATGACACAGACGACCTTGCGGGCGTTTTCGTGTGCCAAGCGCTTCCCGGCCTCCTGGCCGGCGATGTATCCGTCCTGGCCGAAGTACTCCATGATCCCCATCGCCTTCCACGCGTCCTGCCCGGCGTTCAATGCCACCACGGGGATGTCTTTGGCGATGGCAGCTTCTACACCGGGCTTCATGGCATCCGGCTTGGCAAGTGTCACCGCGATACCCGTCACCCCGCTGTCCACCGCGGTCTGAACGAGGTTGGCCTGATTCGGGCCTTCGGGATCGCTGGAATACCGCAGTTCGAAGTTGTCCTTCTTGGCCGCTGTCTCGGCGCCCTTGCGGACCAAATCCCAGAACGAGTCGCCGGGCGCCTCGTGGGTGATCATCGCCACGGTCATGCGCGGGGTGTCCGCCGAGCCCGCGCCGATTCCCCCGCCAGTGTCTCGCGGTTTGCCGCCGGTCGACGAGCACGATGCGACACCGAATACCAGCACGCTCGCCCCGACTAGTGCCGCGAGCCGCCTAAACCTCATCGCTTCTCCTTGTCCTCGACATCACCCGTGGCGTTGCGCGGCGCGCCTTCGAAAGGTGCAGCATGCGAAACAGCCTCGTCAATCGATGTAATACCGGTCACACCGAAATGTCAATACTTTGTTCTGACATTAGGACTGCACGTCAAATAGCGACGAAGGTACCCACCGGCGCGTCGTCATCCGAATCCCGCGGTGTCGCGAACTCCCCAACGCTCGACCTACGTCGAATATCGTTGCGGGAAAACGAAATGAGCAGATCAGCGGTCGACGAGCATGGTCTCGAAGTAGTACCGTGACGCCCGGTAGACATGGCTCCCGTACTCGACGATGCGCCCAGAGTCGTCGAAGGCGGTTCGTTCCATGACGAGCAGCGGAGCGTTCGGTTTCTCGCCCAGCAGCCGCGCCTCCTGACGGTTGGCACCCTTCGCGCCGATCCGTTGGCGTGCCAGCCGGATGTGCACGCCGCGCGCCCGCAACGCCCGATACAGCCCGGTCACCCCGAGCTCGGCACGGTCGGGCGCCAGCTCCGGCGGAAGGTAATTGGTCATCACAGCCAGCGGCTGACCGCCCGATGTGCGCAACCGGCGCATCGTCACCACGTCTGCCCCCGGCGGGAAATTGAGCCGCTCGGCGATCTCCGCGGCGACGGGGCCGACGGTGTAGTCCAGTACCGTCGTTGCGGGATCCTGGCCGGCGCGGGCGAGGTCGTCGAAGAGGCTCGTCAATTCGACCGGTCGGTGAACCGGCGTCTGCACGACCTGTGTGCCGACACCGCGTTTGCGCACCAGCAGGCCTTTGTCCACCAGCTCCTGGATCGCCCGCCGCGTGGTGGGGCGGGACAATTTGAGACGGTCCGCCAGCGCGAGTTCGTTCTCGAAGCGGTCGCCGGGCTTGAGCCGTCCGTCCAGGATTGCCTCCTCGAATGCCTGCGCCACCTGGAAGTACAAGGGCACGGGGCTCGAACGATCGAGCTGGACGGACAACATCGCGTTCACCCCTTGTCGAGGATCTCAGACCTGCGCTTCGGCCCACGAGGACCGCGGTGCGCTACAGCGTACTCGCAAATGACTGAAAGTAAGAATGTCCGAACAAAGTCTTGACACGAGTAGGGGGTCAGGGGCACAGTCGGTATCGACAAGCCCGGCGTGCTCGCGCCGGCTTTACCCAGAACGCACACCTCCGGGAGTCGGCCGTGACCGCTACCGCCAGCCAGGCATTCGACGTCGTCGCCATCGGCCGGTGCGGCGTCGACATCTACCCCCTGCAGATAGGCGTCGGCCTGGAGCAGGTCGAGTCCTTCGGCAAGTTCCTGGGAGGCAGCGCCGCCAACGTCGCGGTGGCTGCAGCTCGGCTGGGCAATCGAAGTGCGCTGATCTCCGGTGTCGGCGACGACCCGTTCGGGCGCTTCGTCCGCGCCCAGCTGGAAGCACTCGGCGTCGACAACCGATTCGTGGGAACCAACGGCCATTTCCCTACACCAGTGACGTTCTGCGAGATATTTCCACCCGACGACTTCCCGCTGTACTTCTACCGCAAGCCCTCGGCACCCGATCTTCAGATCCGCGCCGACGAGATCGACACCCAGGCGGTGCGGTCGGCACGCCTGTTCTGGTCCACTGTGACCGGCCTATCCGAGGAGCCCAGCCGCAGTGCACATTTCGCTGCGTGGCAGGCGCGCGGGCGAACGCCGCTGACGGTCCTCGATCTCGACTACCGGCCGATGTTCTGGAGCAGCCGTGCCGAGGCGACCGGGCAGGTCCGGCTCGCGCTCTGCCACGTCACGGTCGCGGTCGGAAACCGTGAGGAGTGTGAGATCGCGGTCGGCGAATCGGACCCACGCAAAGCCGCCGAAGCTCTTTTGGACCGCGGCGTCGAACTCGCGATCGTCAAACAGGGCCCCGCCGGGGTCCTTGCCAGGACGAAGTACGACTCGGTCACCGTCGCGCCCAACAAGGTCGACGTCGTCAACGGCCTCGGCGCCGGAGATGCCTTTGGGGGCAGCCTCATTCACGGGCTGCTGAACGACTGGCCATTGGAAAAGACGTTGCGCTACGCCAATGCCGCCGGCGCCATCGTGGCTTCGCGGCTGGAATGCTCGACCGCGATGCCGACGGCCGCCGAAGTGGCCGGACTCGCCGAAGCGACCGCTGCGGAGGCCGTCAATGTCTGAGGTTGCGGCCGTGCCAGTGTGCAGGGACTACGCGGAACTCACCGACGTGCGGGCCGGTGACCCCGCCGCCGTCGCGACGGCATGGCGCAACCGCACCACCCGGCCGACGATGCGCGGCAATGGCCGGCTGATGATCGTCGCGGCGGACCATCCGGCCCGTGGTGCGCTCGCGGTCGGGTCGCGGCCGACTGCGATGAACAGTCGCACCGATCTGCTCGACCGGCTGCGCGCCGCACTGGCCGACCCCGGCGTGGACGGTGTGCTGGCGACCGCTGACATCCTCGACGACCTGCTGCTGCTGGGCGCACTGGAGGACAAGGTGGTGTTCTCCTCGTTCAACCGTGGCGGGCTGGCCGGTTCGGCCTTCGAACTCGACGACCGGATGACTGGTGCCACCGCGGCGTCGACGGCGGCTGCCAGGATGAATGGCGGAAAGATGCTGTGCCGCATCGACCTTGACGATCCCGGCACCGTGTCCACCCTGGCCGCGTGTGCACAGGCGATCGACGAGCTGGCCGCACACGGCCTGATTGCGATGCTCGAACCGTTCCTGTCGACCCGGGTAGCGGGCAAGGTTCGCAACGACCTGAGCCCAGACGCGGTGATCAAATCCGTTCACATCGGCCAGGGGCTGGGGTCGACGTCGGCCTACACCTGGATGAAGCTGCCGGTGGTCCCCGAGATGGACAGGGTGATGGACGCGACCACCCTGCCGACGTTGTTGCTCGGCGGCGATCCGGCCGATCCCGAGGAGGCATTCGCCAGCTGGGAGAAGGCTTTGGCCCTGCCGTCGGTGCGGGGATTGATCGTGGGTCGCACACTGCTCTATCCCAACGGCGACGACGTGAGTTCGGCGGTTGCCACCGCCGTGGCGATGGTGCGGTGATCGTGCACAGCAAGTTCTACGTTCCCGCCCGCAGCGCCACGCCGCCGTTCACCGTCGAGATAACCGCGGAGTCTGCGGGCTGGACCGAATCATCGCTGCACGTCGTCGAACTCGACCACGCACGGCCATCCCCGCTGCGCACCCGCGACACCGAGGTGATGATCCTGCCGCTGGCCGGGGAAGGCTTCGTCGAATGCGACGGCGAGACGTTCGAGTTGTCGCCGCGCGCTTCGGTGTTCGACGGGCCGTCCGACATGGTCTACCTGGGCATCGGCCAAGAATATGTGTTATCGGGACGCGGGCGGTTCGCGATCTGCGGGGCGCGCGCGAAGCGATCCTTCCCCAACCGGCGCAGGGCGGCCGCCGACGTCGCGATCGAGTTGCGCGGCGCGGGCAACTGCAGTCGCCAAGTGCACAACTTCGGCACCGCGGACACGTTCGGGGCCGATTCGCTGATCGCGTGCGAAGTCATCACCCCCGGCGGCAACTGGTCGAGCTACCCCGCCCACAAGCATGACGAGAACACCCCGACGCAAACCGCACTCGAAGAGATCTACTACTTCGAAATCGCTGCGGGACCGGATGGTTCGCGCGGCTTCGGATACCACCGGGTTTACGGAACCTCCGACCGTCCCATCGAGGTACTCGAAGAGGTCCGCACGGGCGACGTCGTTCTGGTGCCCCACGGCTATCACGGCCCGTCCGTCGCGGCGCCCGGCTACCACATGTACTACCTCAACGTGATGGCCGGACCCGGCCAACAGCGCGCCTGGAAGATCGTCGACGACCCCGAACACACCTGGCTGCGCGACACGTGGATCGGCCAGGACGTGGACCCCAGACTGCCCTTGCACAACCCCCGAGGAGCCTGACCATGGTTTCGACCGCACCCGAGTCTGCCGCGAAGCTCGCCGAAACCGAAGGCACTGTCCGCCTTACCGTGGCCCAGGCGACGGTTCGATTCCTGGCCAGTCAGTACGTCGAGCGAGACGGCGATCGCGCCAAGTTCTTCGCCGGCTGCTTCGGCATCTTCGGCCACGGCAATGTGGCCGGTCTGGGCCAGGCACTGCTGCAGGACGAGTTGGACGCGGCGCAGGCAGGCACGCAGCCCGGACTGCGCTACGTGCTGGGTCGCAACGAGCAGGCCATGGTGCACAGCGCGGTCGCGTATGCCCGGCAGAAAGACCGTCTGCAGGCGTGGGCGGTTACCGCAAGCGTCGGCCCCGGTTCCACGAACATGCTCACCGGCGCGGCGCTGGCCACCATCAACCGGCTGCCGGTCCTGCTCTTGCCCGCAGACACTTTCGCAACCCGGGTGAGCGCACCGGTCCTCCAGGAGCTCGAATTGCCTTCTTCGGGTGACGTGACCGTCAACGACGCCTTCAAACCGCTCTCGCGCTACTTCGATCGGGTGTGGCGCCCCGAGCAGTTGCCCGCCGCTCTGCTCGGGGCGATGCGGGTGCTGACCGATCCGGTCGAAACCGGCGCGGCGACGGTGGCCATACCGCAGGATGTGCAGGCCGAGGCCCACGACTGGCCGGAATCGCTTTTTGCCGATCGCACGTGGTACGTGGGTCGCCCCCTGCCCCAACCCTCCGCGATCGCCCGGGCGGCCGATGTCGTCCGCGCGGCGACCAAACCGCTGATCATCGCGGGCGGCGGCGTGATCTACTCAGGCGCGACCGAGGCGCTGTCGGCATTCTGCGAACAGACCGGCATCCCGGTGGGTGAAAGCCAGGCCGGTAAGGGCTCGTTGCGCTACGACCACCCCCAATCGGTCGGCGCGATCGGCTCCACCGGCACCACCGCCGCCAACGCGCTGGCGTCCGATGCCGATGTCGTGATCGGGATCGGCACCCGCTACAGCGATTTCACGTCGGCGTCTCGAACCGCCTTCAACAACCCCGACGTCCGGTTCGTCAACATCAATGTGGCCTCCCTGGACTCGGTCAAACAGGGCGGGATCAGTGTGGTGTCCGACGCCCGCGTGGGGATCGAAGCGCTGGGCATCGCACTGGGCGATTTTTCGGTAACCAGCGAATACCGTTCGCGCACAGCCGAGCTGGCCGCAGAGTGGGACGACACGGTGTCGTCGGCCTATCGCACCGAGGACGGCGCGGCGTTGAATCAAAGCCAGGTTATCGGCCTGGTGAACACGCTGTCGGATCCCCGCGACGTCGTGGTCTGCGCCGCCGGCTCGATGCCCGGGGATCTGCACAAGATGTGGCGGGCCCGTGATCGCAAGGGGTACCACGTCGAGTACGGCTACTCGTGCATGGGCTACGAGATCGCCGGTGGTATCGGCGTGCGGCTGGCGGCCCCGGATCGTGATGTGTTCGTCATGGTCGGCGACGGCTCTTACCTGATGATGGCCACCGAACTGGTGACCGCCCTCCAGGAGGGCCTCAAGATCATCCCCGTGCTGGTGCAGAACCACGGATTCGCCTCCATCGGGGGGCTTTCCGAATCCGTCGGCTCGCAGCGATTCGGAACCGCCTACCGGTACCGCACCGGTGATGGGCGGCTCGACGGAGCCAAGCTGCCCGTCGATCTCGCCGCCAACGCGGCCAGCCTCGGCGCCGATGTCATCAAGGTCACCACCGCCGCCGAATTCGCCGACGCAGTCGAGGTTGCCAAGGCCGGCGACCACACCACCGTCATCCACGTCGAAACCGATCCCATGGTGTGCGCACCGGACAGCCACTCGTGGTGGGACGTTCCGGTCAGCGAGGTTTCGACCCTCGAGTCGACCCAAGTCGCGTATCGACGTTACGCGGAGTGGAAGAAGGTCCAGCGGGCCCTTGTCAACCCGTCAGACCGGCGGGGGAAAGACGCGTGAGCGCCATCTGATCCGAATCGCCGCGTCCGTTTCGTGAGTGGTGTGGTTTGGCGACGACTACGATCCCTCACTGCGTTGGAGCTGCACTACGGCGGGTTCCACATACCTGTGGACGTCATATGGATC
>CAZEHT010000038.1:0-11680 GCA_964511995.1 uncultured Mycobacterium sp. | reverse complement strand
CGCGCCGGGTACGACCCGGTACCACACCACTCCCATCCCTTCCCGCTGACGGCGCCGGGACATCTGGCTGCGGTGGCCCATCTGTTCGGCCTCGACACGCCCGACGTTTCCCACGCGCGTGTGCTGGAAATCGGCTGCTCCTCCGGAGGCAACCTGGTGCCGTTCGCCGCTTACCATCCTCAGGCGCAGGTAGTAGGCCTGGATCTGTCTCAGGTGCAGATCGACCAGGGCCGACGCCGCATTGCGGAATTGGGGCCGGGCAACCTGAACCTCATTCAGGGCGACATCGCGCACACGGACTTGGCGGCACTGGGGAAATACGACTTCGTCATCTGCCACGGCGTGTACAGCTGGGTGCCGGAAAACGTGCAGCGGGCGATCCTGTCCGCCTGCCAAACGTTGTTGGCGCCCAACGGTATCGCTTACCTCAGCTACAACGTCTACCCGGGCTGGAAAGCCAAGGAGATCGTGCGCGATGCGATGCTGCTGCGCGGCTGCGACGTTGGGACCCCCGAACAGCGGCTCAGCTACGCCCGCGGCATGATCGATTTTCTGGAGGAAGTCGCCCCTGCCAATAGTGTGCTGTCTAGGGCTCAAATCCGCTATCGAGCGCTGGCGGGAACGGCGGCAGAGGCGGCACCGGAGTAGCATCTTCAACTCCAAGGGGCCAAAGGCGGCAAGGACGGCGGAAGCTTCAGCTTCCAAGGTCCGTCCGTAGGCGGCAAGGGCGGTGCGGGCGGCGCCGCCAACAGCGGCGGGTTGTTCGGCGCCAAGGGCGGCAAAGGCGGTCCGGGCAACAGCGTGAGCAGCACGGGACAGGGCGGCAACGGCGGCGACGCGAAGACCTCGTTGGATGTCCTGCGCCGAGAGGCCGAACTCGGCAGGCGGCTGATCCAGGTGGGTCTCATGCGACGCTTCGACGACGAGTACGTGCAGCTGAAAGCGATGCTCGACGACGGCCAGCTGGACGCCCCCCGGGTGCTGCATTGTGTGCATCCCGACCCGGCTGTCGCAGCCGGCTTCGACAGCGCGATGGTAGTGCGCGATTCGCGGGTGCACGAGGTCGATGTCACGCGGTTCCTGCTGGGCGAGGAGATCGCGTCCATCCAGATCGTCACGCCGAGACCCAATCCCGGGGCGCCGACGGGCTTGCGGACCCTCAGATCGCGATCATGCGCACACGCTCCGGCATACACGTGGACGTGGAACTGTTTGTCACCACCGGTGTCGGCTACGAGGTTCGCACCGAGGCTGTTGGCGAAAACGGCAGCGCAATGATCGGACTGGATGTCGGGGTCGTCCGCAAGTAGGCGGCCGCGTCTGGGGAGGGCAGATCACCCCGGGCTTCCGGGAGCGATGCGGCCGTGCCCATGACAGCGAGCCCCAGCGCTGGGTCAACGCGGTGCGAACCGGCGACGCGACCGGCGATTACACCGACTGGCCGGGCGCCTGGGACGGGTACGCCGCCGCCGCGGTGTGCGAAGCAGGCGTGCAATCGCTGAACAGCGGACTGCCCGTCGACGTGACGATGGTGGCACGCGATCCCCCGCACTCCCTCTGACCCTGACTCTCACCGCGAGCGTGCGTGTTCCCGGCCGACACGCCGACGGATCTTCCGTGGTTGCGCACGCTCGCGGAGTGGGCCAGCTGCCTACTGGCCTCCCCCACCTGCCCCAGCAGATCAGGGGCCCCAGCCCAGAATGCCCCAGCCCTGCTCAAAGCCCTCGCGAGCGTGCGCGGACCCGGCTCGACACACGGTGTGTCGGCCGGGACACACATGCTCGCGGTGAGGCTAAACGTGATCAGAGGATGTAGAGCATCTCCTGATATGTCGGCAGCGGCCAAAGGTCGTCGGCAACAACGGCTTCCAGCGCATCAGCGGCAGTCCGCACCGCCGCCATCGCCGGAAGCAGGACGTCACGGGCACGGAACGCCTCATCGACGGCCGACTCCTGATGCGCCTCCAGACCGGCCTTCAGATCCGCCAACGCCGTGCTCAGACTGGCGATCGGTGTCGAAACAGCCTGCAGCAGAGTGACATCCGGGTTCATGCCGGCCGCTTTGAGCGCCGCGACGTTCTGCGCCAGTTCGGTCTGGTAACGGACGGCCGCAGGCATGATCACCGTCGAGCCCATCTCCAGCGCCAGTTTCGCCTCGACCGCGATGGTCAGCGCATACTTCTCCATCCGCACCTCGTAGCGGCTGTGCAGCTCACGCTCGGTGAAAACGTTGTACTTGCCGAACAGCTCGATCGACTCCGGCGCGATGAGCGCCGGCAGCGCGTCGAGCGTGGTCTTGAAATTCGGCAAACCACGCGATGCGGCTTCTACCTGCCAATTGTCCGAGTAGCCGTCGCCGTTGAACACCACCGCGCCGTGCTCGGTGATGATATCGGTCAGCAGCTTCTGGACCGCGGTATCGAAGTTCACGCCGTCATCCACCGCCTTCTCCAAGATGTTGGCGATGTAGTCGAACGAGTCGGCCATGATCGTGTTGAGCATGATCATCGGCACGGCGACCGTCTGGCCCGACCCCGGCGCACGGAACTCGAACCGGTTGCCGGTGAACGCGAACGGGCTGGTGCGGTTGCGGTCACCGGGATCTGTGGGAAGCTGGGGCAGCGTGTCGACACCGATCATCATGGTGCCCTTGCCCTTCGACGACGTTGCCGCGCCCTTGGCGATCTGCTCGAACACGTCGGCCAGCTGTTCGCCCAGGAAGATGGAGATGATGGCCGGCGGCGCCTCATTGGCACCGAGACGGTGATCGTTGGTGGCCGAGGCCACAGAAACCCGCAGCAAACCCGCGTACTTGTGCACCGCCCGGATCACCGCCGCGCAGAACACCAGGAACTGGGCGTTCTCGTGCGGAGTGTCCCCGGGGACCAACAGCGAGCCGAGTTCGGCGTTACCGACCGAGAAGTTAACGTGCTTGCCCGATCCGTTGACGCCGGCGAACGGCTTCTCGTGGAAGATGCACTCCATGCCGTGCTTCTTGGCGATCGACTTGAAGACGGTCATCAGCAGCTGCTGATGATCGGAGGCGATGTTGGCGCGCTCGAACATCGGGGCGACCTCGAACTGGCCCGGTGCCACTTCATTATGCCTGGTCTTGGCAGGGATGCCGAGTTTGAACAGCTCTCGCTCGGTATCCATCATGAAGCCCAGCACGCGCTCGGGCACCGCACCGAAGTAGTGATCGTCGAATTCCTGTCCCTTGGGGGGCTTCGCGCCGAACAGCGTGCGCCCGGCGTTGATCAGATCCGGACGGGCCAAAAAGAAGTGGCGGTCCACCAGGAAGTACTCCTGCTCCGGACCGCAGAAGGACACCACCTTGTGCAGGTCGGTGTGGCCGAAGAGCTTCAGGATCCGTTCGGCATGGGTGCCCATCGCCTGTTGGCTGCGCAGCAGCGGAGTCTTGTAGTCGAGCGCCTCCCCGGTCATCGAAACGAAAATCGTTGGAATGCACAGGGTGTTGCCGTTGGGGTTTTCCAGAATGTAGGCGGGGCTGGTGACGTCCCAGCCGGTGTATCCGCGGGCCTCGAAGGTGCTCCGCAGTCCTCCGGACGGGAAGCTCGAGGCATCGGGCTCACCCTGGATGAGAGTCTTGCCGGCGAACTCCGCGAGGGTTTGGCCGTCGGAGACGGGCTCAAGGAAACTGTCGTGCTTCTCGGCGGTCAGCCCGGTCATCGGGTAGAACACGTGCGCGTAGTGCGTCGCCCCCTTCGCCAGCGCCCAGTCCTTCATCGCAGCCGCGACCGAATCGGCGATCGCGGGGTCCAGTTTGGCGCCCTTCTCGATCGTGGCGACCACGGACTTGTAGACCGATTTCGGCAGCCGAAGCTGCATCTCGGCCTTCGTGAAGACGTTCGCCCCGAAGATCTCGCCGGGAGCCTCTCCGGGCACGAAGCTGATGGCAGGAGGCACGTATGCCTCGACACTGTTTATGGCATGAAGCCGGACGGCATTTCCGCTCATTGGAGTTTCCTATCGCTGGGTTCGCCCGGACCTTCTTCTCAGACGATTGACCGGCCCACACTAGGAAGCGCCGATGGCGGAACTGTTACATAGGCGTCAACGCCGGATGCCAAACGTTGCGCTCCCGTGTATTGAGCCGACCGTTCGGACACTTCCCGCAATTCTGTTACATGGTCTAATCTAACCGTTAAACCGGCTAACGTGTCCCCTGCCGGCCAGGCGGATCGCCCACCCGTCGTCCGGGGACTGGCAGACATGACCGTTCTGGAGTGCGATGTTCAAACTGTTGAAGCGGGTGTGGATTCCTCTGGTCATCGTGGTCGTGATCGGCATTTCGTCGTTCCTGGTGATCCGGCTCCGCAGCTACTTCGGAGGAGACGGCAATACGGGCAATACCTACGCTGCCGCCGACGAGCTAAAGCCGTTCAACCCCAAGATCGTCACCTACGACGTATTCGGCGTTCCCGGCACGACCGCGGACATCAATTACCTTGACCTCGACGCCCAACCACAACAGGTCGACGGGGCGAGCCTGCCGTGGTCGCTGACGTTGTCGACGACCGCACCGGGCGTCATGCCCAATATCGTGGCGCAGGGCAACGGCGACTCCATCAGCTGCCGTATCACCGTCGATGACGTGATCAAAGACGAGCGAACCACCGACGGAGTCAATGCACAGACGTTTTGCCTGGTGAAGAACGCATGACCTCAGTCGCGGAAAAAGGCGACATTCATGATCAGGTAAGTTCCCACCACCGTGGCATACCGCGCTGGATCCGCTACCTTGCGGTGCCGATCATCCTGGTCTGGATAGGCCTGGCCGGATTGCTCAACGTCGCGGTTCCCCCGCTGGAAGTCGTGGGTCAGGAACACGCGGTGTCCATGAGTGCCCACGATGCCCCGTCGGTAATCGCGATGCAGCGTGTCGGCAAGGTGTTCCAGGAGTTCGACTCCGACAGCTCGGTCATGGTCGTACTCGAAGGAGATCAGCCGCTCGGCGAGGAAGCCCACAGGTTCTACGACGAAATCGTCGCGAAGCTCCTGGCCGACACCGAACACGTCGAACACATCCAGGACTTCTGGAGCGACCCGCTGACCGCCGCCGGCTCGCAGAGCAACGACGGCAAGGCCGCCTACGTGCAGGTCTACCTTGCCGGCAACCGCGGGGAGACCCTGGCGAACGAATCGGTCGAGGCGGCTCAGGAGATCCTGGCCGCAATCACGCCTCCGCAGGGAGTCAAGGCGTACGTAACGGGCCCGTCCGCGCTCGCGGCTGACATCCACATAGCCGGCGACCGAAGTCTGAAGACGATCACCGCGATCACCTTCGGCGTGATCATCACCATGCTTCTGCTCGTCTACCGGTCAGTCGTCACCACAGTCCTGGCCATCGGCATGGTGATGATCGAGCTTTCCGCGGCGCGCGGCGTCGTCGCGGCGCTGGCCAACTTCGGCGTCGTCGGTCTCTCCACCTTCTCCGTGAACCTGCTCACGATGGTGGGGATCGCGGCATCGACCGACTACGCGATCTTCCTCCTGGGCCGCTACCAGGAGGCGCGCGAACACGGCGAAGACAAGAAGTCAGCGTACTTCACCATGTTCCACGGCACGTCGCACGTCATCCTCGGATCGGGGTTGACCATCGCGGGCGCGACGTTCTGCCTGCATTTCACCAGGCTCCCGTATTTCCAGTCTCTGGGCATTCCGATGGCGATCGGCATGATCGTGATCGTCTTGGCCGCACTCACTCTGGGACCGGCCGTCGTCACCGTCGCCAGCCACTTCGGCGCGCTGGATCCCAAGCGCAAGATGCGGACCCGGGGCTGGCGACGCATCGGCACGGCGGTGGTGCGGTGGCCCGGTCCCATACTTGTCGCCACCCTGGGACTGTCGCTGGTGGGCCTACTGGCCTTGCCCGGTTACACGACCGATTACAACGAACGCCATTACCTCCCCGACGACCTGCCGGCCAACGTCGGCTACGCGGCCGCGGACCGGCACTTCTCGTCCGCGCGGCTGAACCCCGAATTACTGATGATCGAGAGCGACCACGACCTGCGCAACCCGGCCGACTTCCTGGTGATCGACAAAGTCGCCAAGAGCATCTTCCATCTACCCGGCATCTCGCGGGTTCAGGCCATCACGCGGCCGCTGGGGACGCCGATCGAGCACACCTCGATACCGTTCCAGATCGGCATGCAGGGCACGACCATGAAGATGAACCAGAAGTACCTGCTGGATCGAATGCAGGACATGCTCGTTCAGGCCGACGAGATGCAAAAGACCATCGACACGATGGAGACGATGGCGGGCATAACCGCGGAGATGGCCGCCACCACGCATTCGATGGTCGGCAAGATGCGAGACATGACTCTAGATGTCGCCGAGTTGCGCGATCACATCGCCGACTTCGATGACTTCTTCCGGCCGATCCGCAATTACTTCTACTGGGAACCGCACTGTTTCAACATCCCGGCATGCTGGGCGATGAGGTCGGTGTTCGACACCCTCGACGGCATCGACACGATGACCGACGACATCCAGAACCTGTTGCCTGACATGGAACACCTCGACACACTCATGCCGCAGATGGTCGCGCTCATGCCCAGCATGATCGAAAACATGAAGACCATGCGGAACATGATGCTGACGATGTATCAGACCCAGAATGGTCTGCAGCTGCAGATGAAGGCCATGCAGGAGAACTCGAACGCGATGGGCCAGGCCTTCGACGCCGCCAGGAACGACGACTCGTTCTATCTGCCGCCGGAGGCGTTCGAGAACCCGGAGTTCCAGCGCGGCCTGAAGCAGTTCCTTTCACCCGACGGTCATGCCGTTCGCTTCATCATCAGCCATGACGGCGATCCCATGTCGCCCGAAGGCGTCTCGCGCGTCGAGCCGATCAAGCTGGCCGCCAAAGAGGCGATCAAAGGCACCCCCCTGGAGGGGTCCAAGATCTTCCTCGGAGGCACCGCGGCCACGTTCAAGGACACTCAGGAGGGGTCGAGGTGGGATCTGCTCATCGCGGGGATCTCGGCCCTGTGCATGATCTTCATCATCATGCTGCTGATCACGCGCAGCCTCGTCGCGGCGGCGGTCATCGTGGGCACCGTCGTGCTGTCGCTCGGCACGTCGTTCGGGTTGTCGGTGTTGGTGTGGCAGCACATCCTGGGCCATCCCCTGCACTGGATGGTGCTGGCGATGTCGGTCATCCTGTTGCTGGCCGTTGGCTCTGACTACAACCTGCTGCTGGTGGCCCGGTTCAAGGAGGAGATCCACGCCGGGCTGAAGACGGGCATCATCCGCGCAATGGCCGGATCCGGCTCGGTGGTGACGTCAGCGGGATTGGTCTTCGCCTTCACCATGGCGACCATGGCCGTCAGCGACCTGCTGGTCATCGCCCAAGTCGGCACCACGATCGCCATCGGGTTGTTATTCGACACACTGGTGATCCGCTCGTTTATGACGCCGTCGATCGCCGCGCTGATGGGCCGGTGGTTCTGGTGGCCCCAGCGGGTGAGCACGCACGCCGTGCGGCCCGCACCGCCGGCACGGGAAGCGTTTGCCCAAGCCTCCCACGCCTCCCCAAGCCTGACGTGATGACGGAACTACCAGTTCCAGACGGACATATCGTCTGGGGCGTAACGCTGACACACGTCGGTGGTGTGCGCGGCCACGCCCTTGTTGTTGAAGAACACCTTCGCCCAGTTCGGCCACTGCCATGAAAGCGACTCGTAGAAGGCGTTTGTGGCGGTGTTCTCCGAATACATGCGCCGCCCCGCGTAGTCCATGGAAAAGAACCAGTTGATTCGGTCCCGGACGGCCTGCTGGATTTCGGGCGACTTATTGTTGTAGTCCGTCATGTACCGTTCGTAGTAGATGGGCTCGACGTCGCGAGCGGCCGCCATGATCTGTTGTGCGGTACAGGGCGTCTTGAGGATGCGGTTGGGAATCGGGTAGTCGTCGGTGGCGTCGGCCGACGCGACCCCCGCAGCCGCGACACCGGCTCCCAGCGCCGACGCCACAACCAGGGAAGCGGTCATGACCCGCACGCGATGCCCTCGCCGATGCGCCATTCGTACAGCTCCTCCCGGCCGATTGCCTCAGCCTCGATTGATCGATGCCCGCTGTAGAACGGGCAGCTGATCGGGACAGTAAGTGTTGATGGCCAGGCCCAGGAACTGCCATGCCTGCGCTTGGCTGGCATCAGGGTCGAGTTGGTTCGACACGAAGTGCTGCGACGCGTAGGCGTCGGCATCCAGGCCGTTGCGCAGTCGCTTGCAGGCGATCTTGGCGATCCACGCGTTGTAGTCACGCTGACCGAAAATGCCGTAGCCGTGCAGGGCATTGGCGAAATCGGTGTCGACATCGGCATGCGCCGGCGCTGCCAGGCCCAGTGCCACGGCGGCGGCCAGCGCGGCGATCGCTGCCTTCATGACCCGCTATCTTAGCCTGTCTAAGGCTATGTTTGGTGTTCCCCGTAGCCCGACCGGCCTAGGCTTGGGTTCCATGGGTAGTCGCCTGGGTAAACGCCGCCGCCCAAATCGGGACATCGACGCCGACGTCGACGAACGCGGCGTCGTCGTGACGGAGCGGGGCCCTGACGCCGCCGGCATGAAGGCCGTAGCGGTCGCCTTGCAGCGTGGGGTTGCACAAATGGGGCCGCTGCGAACCGCGGCGGCGCTGGCGCGCGTCAATCAGCGCCACGGTTTCGACTGCCCGGGGTGTGCCTGGCCGGAGGAACCCGGAGGGCGCAAACTAGCCGAATTCTGCGAGAACGGCGCGAAGGCGGTCGCCGAAGAAGCCACCACTCGGACCGTGACGCCGGATTTCTTCGCCCGCCACTCGGTGAGCGAGCTGGCCGCCAAACCCGAGTACTGGCTCTCCCAACAGGGCCGGATAACTCAGCCCATGGTGCTGCGGCCCAACGATTCCCACTACCGCCCGATCGGCTGGGACGACGCGTACCGGTTGATCGCCGATGAACTGCGCGCCCTGCGCTCCCCCGACGAGGCGGTGTTCTACACCTCGGGCCGGACAAGCAACGAAGCCGCATTCCTCTACCAACTCATGGTGCGCAGCTTCGGCACGAACAACCTGCCCGACTGTTCTAATATGTGCCACGAGTCGTCGGGCACCGCGCTGGTCCAGTCGATCGGAGTGGGCAAGGGATCGGTGAGTGTGCTCGACGTCGAACACGCCGACTGCATTCTGATCGCCGGCCAGAACCCCGGCACCAACCACCCGCGAATGCTGTCGGTGCTGGAGAAGGCCAAGGCCAACGGTGCAACCATCATCGCGGTCAATCCGCTGCCGGAGGCCGGCTTGATGCGGTTCAAGGATCCGCAGAAGCTGCACGGCGTGATCGGAAGCGGAGTCGCGATCGCCGACGAATTCGTACAGATCCGGCTCGGCGGCGACATGGCGCTCTTCGCCGGACTGGGCCGCTTGCTGTTTGAGGCCGAAGACGCCGCCCCCGGAACGGTGATCGACCGGGGTTTCATCGATCGGCATTGCGCCGGCTTCGACGCATACGAGAGCCAGACCCGTGCCGTCGACCTCGACACCGTTGCCGAGGCGACCGGTATCACCCGGGCACAGTTGCATCGGGTGGCACAAATGCTGATCCGTTCGCGCCGTACGGTGTTCTGCTGGGCGATGGGTCTTACTCAGCATCGGCATGCCGTCGCGACGATCGGCGAGGCCACCAACCTGCTGTTGTTGCGGGGCATGATCGGCAAGCCCGGGGCCGGCGTATGCCCGGTGCGCGGTCATTCCAATGTGCAGGGCGACCGGACGATGGGGATCTGGGAGAAGGCGCCGGAAACCTTCCTTGCCGCCTTGGACAAGCGGTTCGGAATCAACAGCCCGCGCAAGCACGGCTACGACACCGTGCAAGCAATCCGCGCGATGCGCGACGGACGGGCCAAGACCTTCATCGGGCTGGGCGGAAACTTCGTGTCCGCGGCACCCGACACCGAGGTGACCGAAGCCGCGCTGCGCGGTTGTGCACTGACCGTACAGATTTCGACGAAGCTCAACCGCAGCCACGTCGTGCACGGGCGGACCGCCCTCATCCTGCCGACGCTGGGCCGAACCGACCGGGATGTCCAAGCCGGCGGCAAACAGATGGTCTCCGTTGAGGATTCGATGTCGATGGTGCATCTGTCCCGCGGAAGCCTGCACCCGCCCGGCCGGCATCTACGCAGCGAAGTCGCGATTGTGTGCCAGTTGGCCCGTTCGGTTCTCGGGCCCGGCCACCGGGTGCCGTGGGAGCAATTCACCGACGACTACGACCGCATCCGCGACGCGATCGCCGACGTGGTGCCCGGATGCGCCGATTACAACCGCAGGGTGCGCCGGCCCGATGGCTTCCAACTGCCGCACCCGCCGCGCGATTCACGCGAATTCCCTACCGCCACAGGCAGAGCCAATTTCGCGATCAATCCACTGGATTGGGTTCCGGTCCCGCCGGGGCGGCTCGTACTGCAGACCCTGCGCAGCCACGACCAGTACAACACCACGATCTACGGCCTCGACGACCGCTACCGTGGCGTCAAGGGGGGCCGCCGGGTCATATTCGTCAACCCCGCCGACATCGAAGCCCTCGGCCTGGCCGCCGGCGACCGTGTCGACCTGGTCTCTGAGTACACCGGAGACGACGGCACTGTGCAGGAGAGAAGGGCCAAAAGCTTTCTGGTGGTTGCCTATTCGACACCGCCGGGCAACGCGGCGGCCTACTACCCCGAGACCAATCCCCTGGTACCACTCGACCACACCGCCGACGGTTCCAACACCCCCGTCTCGAAGGCGATCGTGATCCGCCTGGAAGCCGGGGAGCAGGAGCGAGGCGAACACGAAGCCGGAGCGAGATGGGACGGGTGACCACTCGCCGGCGAGCCGCGCACTTGACCGCAACCGCCGACGGTTCCCTACTCACCAAGCGTCCCGAGACGCTCGTCGTCGAAGAGCCGCTGGAGATCCGGCTCAACAGCAGTCCGCTGACCGTGACCATGCGCACCCCGGGTTCCGACGTCGAGCTGGCACAAGGCTTTCTGCTGACCGAGGGCATCATCGGCGGGCGCGGCGACATCACGACGGTGCGGTACTGCCGCGCCGCGGCGGCCGATCTTCGCGCGAACCCCGACGACGGGCTCAACACCTACAACGTCCTTGAGGTGACCACAACCCCGGGCGTACCGATGCCCGACGTGTCGGTTCGGCGCAATTTCTACGCCACCTCGTCGTGCGGCGTCTGCGGTAAGGCTTCGCTGGATGCGGTGGCGAGGATCAGCAGGCACTGCCCCGGCGACGATCCAACCGTCGTGGCGGCCGAGGCGTTGACCGCGATGCCCAGTCAGCTGCGCGCTGCGCAGAAAGTATTCGCCAGCACGGGCGGCCTGCACGCGGCGGCGCTGTTCGCCGCCGACGGGACGCTGTTGGTGGTGCGTGAGGACATCGGCCGCCACAACGCCGTCGACAAGGTTGTCGGGTGGGCGGTCGAGCAAGATCGCATCCCGTTGTCCGGCACCGTCCTGCTGGTCAGCGGGAGGGCGTCCTTCGAACTCGTCCAGAAGAGCGTCATGGCCGGCGTTCCCGTGCTCGCGGCCGTATCCGCACCGTCGTCGCTGGCGGTCGACCTCGCCGCGGAGTCGGGGTTGACGCTCGTGGCGTTCCTGCGCGGCGACTCGATGAACATCTAC
>CAZEHT010000037.1:0-31920 GCA_964511995.1 uncultured Mycobacterium sp. | reverse complement strand
ACATGTACGCCGAGTACGCGAAGGACCCCCGGATGAAGGCCAACGTGGGGATCCGGCGGCGCTTGGCGCCGCTGCTCGACAACGACCGCAACCAGATCGAGCTGTTCACCGCTCTGCTGCTCTCACTTCCGGGGTCGCCGGTGCTCTACTACGGAGACGAGATCGGCATGGGCGACATCATCTGGCTGGGTGACCGCGACGGCGTGCGCACCCCGATGCAGTGGACGCCCGACCGCAACGCCGGATTTTCCACCGCCACGCCGGGGCGGCTGTACCTGCCGCCGAACCAGGATGCCGTCTACGGTTATCAATCGGTGAACGTGGAAGCACAACGCGATAACTCGGCGTCCCTGCTGAACTGGACGCGGCGCATGCTCGCGGTGCGCCGACGCCACGCCGCGTTCGCCACCGGTGCTTTTCGCGAGCTGGGCGGGTCGAACCCCTCGGTGCTGGCGTTCATCCGGGAGGACGTCGCCGCGGACTCCGGGGACACCGGCGACATCGTGCTCTGCGTCAACAACCTGTCGCGCTTTCCGCAGCCGATCGAGCTGGACCTGCAGACGTGGGACGGCCATACGCCAGTGGAGTTGTCCGGACGCGTCGAATTTCCCCGCATCGGCCATTTGCCCTACCTGCTGACGCTGCCGGGGTACTCCTTCTATTGGTTCCAGCTGATACCCGGCCGCACGGGTGACGGCCCGTCGGGGGTGAGGCAGTGACTTCTCCTCTCACGCCGTCCGTGCCGTCTGAGCCTTCCGTGACCCTGCCGTTCGCCGAGTGGCTTCCCTCGCAGCGGTGGTATGCCGGGCGGGGCCGGCAACTGGCATCCGTCGCAACGGCTCTCGTGATTGCGCTGCGGGAGGACGTCGATCTGATGTTCGTGGATGCGGTCTTCACCGATGGGTCGGTCCACCGGTACCAGGTGATCGTCGGGTGGAACACCCAACCGCTGGCCGAGTACGCCGAGGTCGCCCGGATAGGTTCCGATGGCGACCGCGTCGCCTACGATGCGCTCTACAGCCCCGTCGCGGCGGGATACCTGCTGGAGCTGCTCGACGAGTCGGCGGTGCGCGGTGACCTCTCGTTCACCCGCGAACCCGGCGTCGACCTGCCCTCGGGTGCTCCGCCGCGGGTGTTCAGTGCCGAGCAGAGCAACACCAGCGTAATTTACGGCCAGCAGGCGATCCTGAAGGTGTTCCGCCGGGTGAGCCCGGGGACCAACCCCGACATCGAGCTCAACCGCGTCCTGGGTCTGGCCGGATGTAGGAACGTCGCCCGCCTGTTGGGCTCCTACGACACGGTCTGGGGTGGTCAACCGTGCCCGCTCGGCATGTTCACCGCGTTCGCCGCGAACTCCGCCGAGGGCTGGAGCATGGCCACGGCCAGCACGCGCGACCTCTACGCCGAGGGGGATCTCTACGCCGACGAGGTCGGGGGTGACTTCGCCGGCGAGTCCTACCGGCTCGGCGAGGCGGTGGCGTCCGTGCACGCGACGTTGGCCCGTGAACTCGGGGTGTCGTGGGCGGAGTTCCCGGTGGATACCGCACTGCAGCGACTGGATGGGACGGTCGACGCCGTGCCGGAACTGGAGCCGCACGCCGACGCCATAGCCAAGCGATTCGCCGACGTGGCAGCTGAGCGGGTCGCGGTACAGCGGGTGCACGGTGATTTGCATCTCGGTCAGGTCTTGCGCACACCGGAAACGTGGCTGCTCATCGACTTCGAAGGCGAACCCGGCACCCCTCTGGAAGCGCGCCGGGCCCCGGATTCCCCGTTGCGAGATGTCGCCGGCATGCTGCGGTCCTACGAGTACGCCGCCCACCAGCCGCTGGTGGGACGCGGTGATGTCAATGAGGAGAAGCAGTTGGCGGCGCGTGCCCGCGAGTGGGTAGTCCGCAACTCCGACGCCTTCTGCGAGGGATATGCGTCGACGGGGGCGCCGGACCCCCGTGATGCGCCGGCCGTCCTGCTGGCCTACGAACTCGACAAGGCGGTGTACGAAGCGGCCTACGAGACGCGGCACCGTCCCGCCTGGCTGCCCATCCCGATACGCTCGATTACCCGTCTGCTCGAATGATCAATAAGAGAGGACCGCATCCATGCGCGCTTCGGTGACTGTTCACATGGCCGCACCCGCCGACGAGATCTGGAACCTCATCGCCGATGTGCGCAACACCGGCCGATTCTCCCCGGAGGTGTTGGAGGCGGAATGGCTTGGCGGCGCAACGGGCCCGGCCCTCGGCGCCCGATTCCGGGGCCACGTCAAGCGCAACGAGATCGGGCCGGTCTACTGGACGACGTGCAAGGTCACCGCATGCGAACCGGGTAAGGAATTCGGGTTCGCGGTGCTGCTGGGCGATAAGCCGGTCAACAATTGGCACTATGCGTTATCGCCCTCCGGTGACGGCACCGACGTCACGGAGTCGTTTCGGCTGACCGAAGGGGTGCTCACGACGCTGTTCGGGATGTTCGGCGGGCAATTGCGTACGCGGCGCAATATCCGTGACATGACCAAGACGCTCAATCGGATCAAGGCGGAGGTCGAGTCGGCGCTCTGAGTACCACGTCAACGCTCCTGGGCGCTCTTGAGAGCCTTGCGTCCTGGGCGTCCCGTCGCGGGGGACGCCCGTGGTCAGTACAGCGTCGATGTGCAGTAGGTGCGGGCTGGCGAGGGGTAGCGCCAGGCGAAACTGCCACCCGACGATGGGCACGCGTTTTGCTCGTGCACATCGAGGCGGCGAGTGACCTGGACCAGCACTCCGTCGCCGAGATCGGCTCGCGGCGAGTTGCATTCGGCAGGTTCGATGAGGCCGATGGGCATGCCGAGGCGATAACAGTGGTCGGCGGCCAGATTGGGTACCAGGCATAATCCCGCGGTGAGGCGGTCGGCCGCGGGGGCGGGGAAGTGCTGGTATGCGGGGCTGGGGCAGGAACCCGTCATATCGGCCATCGCGCCGATCGTGTAGCTGGGATCCTCGGTGCACGATGCCCGACGGGTGACGACGGTATCCGCTGCGGACCCGGTGACGACGACGCAGTCGCCGACCGAGGCCGGTTGAGCATGCTCGAAGGACATGGCGACGCGGCTGTCGTGCAGGACCGCCGCGGCACCGATGGCACCCGCGCCCGCGACGACCGCGACGGAGGCCGCGAGCGCGCGGCGTCGGCGGCGGATGGACGGCGGCATGGGATGAGGGTGACAGAACCAGTCCCAGTTGTCCCGATTTTCACGCGCATATACAACATCACCGGCCCATGTGGCGTGATCGACACGCGCTGAACTCGAGCAGCCCGGGATGACCCGGCGAAACAGACCAAGCTGGCATGGGGACCGAAGCTGGCGTAGTGAGGAGTGTCACACTCGTGCACGCGAGAGGGTGCCATGACAGCAACGACGGAGTCCACATTCGCGCGAGCGGGACAACGGTGTACCGCCACCTGAGGTGCCGCCCACCGACATCGACCTCGGTTCGCCCGATGTTTGGTCATCGGGCGGCGACCTGCGCGACGGCGCTTTAGGACACTTCGGCGGGAGGCGCCGATCACGTTGTTCGAAGCCCCGGCGGTCGCGGGGTTTCGAGCCCGGTGCCGGGCACTGGGCGTTCACCAGATACGACGATGTGCACCACGCCGGCCGGCACCCCGAAATCTTCAGCTCGGTTCCGACCAGTGTGTCGCTGAGCGACGTCGCCCCCGGGCTCGCCGAGTTCATCGGCTCGACGATCAGTCTCGACGATCCACGCCACCAGCGCCTGCGATCCATCGTCAACCGGGCATTCACCCCGAAGATGGTGGCCCGCATCGAGGCAAGCGTCCACGAGCGGACTCGCCGGCTGTCGCTGACACGCTCGACAAGCATCCCGACGGCCGCGCCGACTTCGTCGAGTCGTTGTCGGGTCCGCTGCCGTTGCAGATCATTTGCGACATGATGGGGATCCACACAACCCAGGTAAGCGGCGCAAAGCCGGGCAGGGCGTGCCGGGGCGGAAATGGGGACCGTCCCCGCAACCCCCTACATTGGCAGCGATGGCATTCCACATCCACCGTGCGCATCGCACGGACCTACTTGCCGACGGTCTCGGCGAACTGCTGGCAACCCCGCTGCAGGACCCGTTCGCGCAGGAACTCATCCTGGTGCCGGCCCGCGGTGTCGAGCGTTGGCTCAGTCAGCGGCTCTCGCACCTCCTGGGCTGCGGTGTCGGCGCGGACGGGGTGTGCGCCGGGATAGCGTTCCGGTCTCCCCGATCGTTGATCGCCGAACTCACCGGAACCGCCGAGGAGGATCCGTGGTCGCCCGACGCGATGGTGTGGCCGCTGCTGTCGGTGATCGACGCTTCGTCGGATCAGCCGTGGTGCCGGACACTTGCCGCACACCTGGGCCGGTTCGACGACGGCGACGAAGCGGAACTGCGCCGGGGCCGCCGGTACGCGGTTGCGCGGCGTATCGCCGGACTGTTCGCCTCCTATGCGGCCCAAAGGCCGCGGCTGCTCCTCGACTGGTCCCGCGGTGACTACACCGACGGTGCGGGCGGACCTCTTCCCGCGGACCTGAGCTGGCAGCCGCCGTTGTGGAACCTGCTGACCGCCGCCGTCGCCGCCGATCCACCTTATGAGTGGCACCGGAGAACCCTTGAACGATTGCGTGATTCGGCGATCGACGGACTGCCCCCGCGGCTGTCTTTGTTCGGGCACACCCGGTTGCCGGCGGCCGACATCGAACTGCTGGAGGCGCTGTCGGTCAATCACGACCTGCACCTGTGGCTGCCGCACCCGAGCGATCGGGCGTGGCGGTCGCATTCGGGTGCCCGCGGCCCCACGCCACGGCGAGATGGCACCGGCGGCCGCCGAACCGGTCACCCGCTCTTGGACACGCTCGGGCGCGACCTGCGTGAGCTGAAGAGCTGCCTGCCCGCCGACCGGGCCGTCGATCACCACCTGGGCGACGTCGGGGAGCCCGACCACCTCTTGGGCTGGCTGCAAGCCGACATCCACGCCAACGAGGTGCGTCCGGGCGACCGTGTACTGGCCGACGATGACCGCTCCGTTCAGGTCCACAGCTGCCACGGTCCCGCGCGTCAGGTGGACGTCCTGCGCGAGGTGCTGCTGGGGCTGCTCGCCGACGATCCGTCCCTGGAGCCGCGCGACATCCTCGTGATGTGCCCGGACATCGAAACCTATGCGCCGCTGATCGTCGCGGACTTCGGGCTCGGCGACGTCGTGCCCGGTGCCCATCCGGCGCACGGGCTGCGCGTCATGCTGGCCGACCGGGCGCTCACCCAAACCAATCCGTTGCTCGGGGTGGCAGCGCAATTGTTGTCGCTCGCCGACGGGCGCGCCACCGCCAGCGAGGTGCTCAACCTGGCGCAGGCCGGGCCGGTGCGAGCGCGGTTCGCATTCACCGACGACGATCTGGACGTCCTGTCCGAGTGGGTGCGCACCGCCGGGGTGCGCTGGGGATTCGACCGGCGCCGCCGGGCGCCGTACGGCTTGGACGGATTCCACCAGAACACCTGGCGATTCGGCGTCGACCGCGTGCTGTGCGGGGTCGCATTGTCCGACGATTCACGCGCGTGGCTGGGTACCGCGCTGCCGCTGGACGACGTCGGCAGCAACCGCGCCGAGCTGGCCGGACGATTCGCGGAGTTCGTGGACCGTCTGGTGGCGGTGACCGACCGGCTGTGCGGAGTTCACTCGCTGACGCACTGGGTGGACGCAGTACGTGATGGCGTCGGGCTGTTGAGCCGGGCCGACGGCGACGACGCGTGGCAGACCGGCCAGCTGCACCGGGCACTGGGCGACGTGCTGGGGTCGGCGGGCGAACTCGGCACGACCGAACTTCGTCTCTCCGACATTCGCGCACTGCTCGGCGACCACCTCGCCGGCCGGCCCACCCGCGCCGGCTTCCGCACGGGGACCCTCACCGTGTGCACGATGGTGCCCATGCGTTCGGTGCCCCATCGGGTGGTGTGCCTGGTGGGTCTCGACGACGGTGCATTCCCCCGGATCGGTGTCGTCGACGGGGACGACGCCCTGGCCCGTCGCCCGATGACCGGTGAGCGCGATGTCCGGTCCGAGGACAGACAGCTGCTTCTCGACGCCGTCTGCGCGGCCACCGAGCGCCTCGTCATCACCTACACCGGCGCCAACGAGAGCACCGGCCAGCGGCGCCCGCCCGCCGTTCCGCTCGTCGAGCTGCTGGACGCCCTGGACGCCACGACCAGCAAGCCGGTACGCGAACGCATCGTCGTCGAACAACCGCTGCAGCCCTTCGACATCAAGAACGTCCTGCCCGGAGCGCTGGGAGTGCCGCGGCGGCCCTTCACGTTCGACCCCGCGGCAGTCGTGGCGGCCCGGGCCGCCACGGGCCGGCGGCCGTCGCAGCCGGCGTTTTTCGGTAAACCCCTACCGGAAGGCCCGCAGGCCGATATCGCGCTCGCCGATCTCCGGCGGTTCTTCCGCGACCCGATCCGGGGCTTCTTCTTCGCTCTCGACCTCACCCTTCCGCGCGACGTAGAGGGGGTCAGCGATGCGATGCCGGTCGAGGTCGATGCCCTGCAGGAGTGGGGCATCGGCGACCGGATGGTCTACGACATGCTGCGCGGCATGCATCCCGACGACGCCGCCAACGCCGAATGGCGCCGCGGCAGCCTACCCCCGGGGCGCCTCGGGTTTCGCAAGGCCAAGGAAATCCGTGACTGCGCAACCGAATTGGCCACTACCGCGATCGCGGAGCGGGCCTCGCACCCGTCCCTGGGAATCGACGTCGACATCGAACTGCGTTCGGGCCGCCGCCTGACGGGCACCGTCACGGACGTCTACGGTTCGCGGGCCATCTCGGTGACCTATTCCAAGCTCGCGGGAAAGCATCTGCTGCAAGCCTGGATCGAGCTGTTGGCGCTGGCCTCGGCCGACCCGGGCAATGACTGGACCGCGGTATGCATCGGGCGCCAGAAGGGCGACGATGCGGCCGTCCGGCGGCTGCGATCGCCCTCCGCGCCCACCGACGTGCTGAGCGATCTGGTGGACCTCTATGACACCGGATGCCGGGAACCGCTGCCGCTGCCGCTGAAGACATCCTACGCCTGGGCCGAGGCGCGCCGGGAAGGCCGGCCTCCGGAACGCCCGGCCGAACGTTTTTGGAAGTCGGACAAATATCCCGGCGAGGACGCGGATCCGGCCTGCCAGAAGGTGTGGGGCCGCTACGCCCCGCTAGGTGTTCTGCTGGAAGCGCCGCGGCCCGGCGAGGAGGTCCCCGGCGAGTCCACCCGGCTCGGGGCATTCGCGGCGCGGCTCTGGCTGCCCATGCTGCGGGCGGAGATGCGTGGATGATGGATCGATTCGAACTGCTGGGACCGCTGCCCGCCGTAGCCTCGACGACGGTGTTGGAAGCCAGCGCGGGTACCGGGAAGACGTTCGCGCTGGCCGGGCTGGTCACGCGGTACGTCGCCGAGGACGTGGCGAGCCTGGACGACATGTTGCTCATCACCTTCGGCCGCGCGGCCAGCCAGGAGCTGCGGGAGCGTGTGCGCAGCCAGATCCGCGACGTCGCAACAGCATTGGAGCGAGCGGCCGACGCCGACGACAACGAGCTGGTCGGGTACCTGCGTAACGCACCCGACCACGTCGTGGCCATCAGGCGTGACCGGCTGTGGCGGGCGCTGTCCGAGTTCGACGCCGCGACCATCGCCACCACCCATCAGTTCTGCCAACTGGTGCTCAAGTCGCTCGGGGCGGTCGGCGATGCCGATTCCTCGGTGCGCCTGGAGGACGACCTCGACGACCTCGTCGGCGAGGTCGTCGACGATCTGTACCTGGCGCGATTCGGGCAGGACCGTGACGACCCGGTGTTCACCCGCGAAATGGGGGTCAGGCTCGCGCGCAGCGTCGTCGGCAATCCGGCTACGGACCTGCGCCCGAAGAATGCCCAGGAGGGCTCGGAGGCCGCTGCCAGGCTCGCGTTCGCCGACGACGTCCTCGCCGAACTGGAACACCGCAAGCGGCGGCTGGGCATCATGGGCTACGACGACCTGCTGAGCCGGCTGTCCGCCGCTCTCGAGTTGCCGGATTCTCCTGCACGACAACGTATGTCGCAGCGCTGGCGCCTGGTGATGGTCGACGAGTTCCAGGACACCGACCCGGTGCAGTGGCAGGTCATCGAGCGGGCGTTCGTGAACCGCTCGACAGTGATCCTCATCGGCGATCCGAAGCAGGCCATCTACGGGTTCCGCGGTGGCGACATCGTCACCTATCTGGAAGCGGCCCGCCGGGCCGGACGCCAGACACTCGGGTTCAACTGGCGCAGTGATGCCGCGCTGGTGGACTCGCTCCACACGGTCCTAAACGGCGCCGCCCTCGGCCACCCCGACATCGTCGTCCACGAGATCGAGGCGCGCCAGCAGCGTTCCCGGTTGGTCGGCGCACCCCGGAGCGCGCCGTTTCGGCTGCGGGTGGTCGGCCGCGACCAATTCGGCGTCGCCCAGAACAAGACCATCCCGATCGACCGGCTGCGTTCGCACATCGGTGCCGATCTCGCCTCCGACATCGCCCGGTTGCTCTCCAGCGCAGCGACTTTCGACGGTAGGCCAGTGCACGCGGCCGATATCGCGGTCATCGTCGAGAAGCATCGCGACGCACGCTCATGCCACGAGGCGCTCACCGCGGCGGGCATCCCGGCCGTCTACACCGGTGACACGGACGTTTTCACGTCGCAAGCGGCCCAGGACTGGCTGTGTCTGCTGGAGGCGTTCGACCAGCCCCACCGCAGCGGCCTGGTCCGCGCGGCCGCCGCGACGATGTTTTTCGGCGAGACGGCGCAGACCCTGGCCGCGGGCGGCGACGCGCTCACCGACCGGATCGCCGACACGCTGCGCGCCTGGGCGGATCATGCGCGGGAGCGCGGCGTCTCCGCGGTGTACGAGGCGGCCAGGCTCGCCGGGATGGCGCGGCGGGTGCTGTCCTGGCAGGGCGGCGAACGTCACCTGACGGATCTGGCGCATGTGACCGAACTGCTGCACGAAGCGGCTCACCATGAGCACTACGGCCTTCCTGCGCTGCGGGATTGGTTGCGCGGCCAGCGTGACGACGCGGGCGGCGGGGAGGGTGTGCGCAACCGGCGCCTGGACAGCGATGCCGCGGCCGTGCAGATCATGACCGTGTGGGTGAGCAAGGGGCTGCAGTATCCGGTCGTCTACCTGCCCTCCGCGTTCAACCGCTACGTCGGCGACGCTGAATTCGTGCTCTATCACGAGGACACCACGCGATGCCTGCACATCGGGGGAAAGAACAGCCTCGACCGCGACGTGCGGGAGCTTGGCCTTACGGAAGCCGCAGGCAACGACATCCGGCTGACGTATGTCGGGTTGACGCGCGCGCAGAGCCAGGTCGTGGCCTGGTGGGCGCCGTCCAAGGATGAACCCAACGGGGGTCTGTCCCGGCTGATGCGGGGCAGGAGCATCGGCGTGTCCGTGGTGCCGGCGAAGTGCTCCCCGATCACCGAGCTCACCGACGACCAGGCCGCCGAGGTATTCCGGGCCTGGCAGGATGCCGGCGGACCGGTCGTCGAAGACTCCGTCGTGGCTCCCCTCGTCGTGCTCGAGAAGAGAGATACTCCAACGGATTTGGCGGCACGCCACTTTCACCGCAGCATCGACGCCCACTGGCGGCGGACCTCCTATTCGGGTCTGATCCGTGCCGCCGAACGGTCGGGTGTGCGCAGCGAACCCGAGATCGCGGGTAAGGACGACGAGATCGCCGACCTGCCTGCCGAGGCGGGAGCGGTAGGCGATATGGCAGGTCCCGCCGCAAGCCCCGCCCTCCCGTCGCCGATGGCCGATGTCCCCGGCGGGGCGGCACTGGGTTCGCTGGTGCATGCGGTCCTGGAAGGCGCGGACCCATCCGCGCCCGATCTGGGCGACGAACTCGAACGCCAGGTACGGGCCAACGCCGTCTGGTGGCCGATCACTATCGGCGCCCGGCCACTCGCGAACGCCCTGTTGCCCCTCTACGATACGCCGCTGGGCCCGCTGGCGGACGGTTTGACACTGCGCGCGTTCGGCCGCCGCGATCGTCTATGCGAAATGGAATTCGAAATTCCGCTGGCGCATGGAGATTCGCGCGCCGATCGCACTCCGGACATCCGATTGCGCCACGTCGGGGATCTGTTGGCCGCCACTTTGCCGGCGTCCGATCCGGTGGCCGCGTATTCTGACCGGCTACGGTCCGCCGAACTGGGCGGTCAGTCCTTGCGCGGATACCTGTCCGGGTCGATCGACGCCATCCTGCGGCTGCGCCGGGGACCAGGTGACGGCTACCTCGTCGTCGACTACAAGACCAATCGGCTGGGCGACCAGAACGTGCCGCTCACGGTCGCTGATTACGCCCCGCCGTTGCTCACCCGGGCGATGCTGCATTCCGACTATCCGCTCCAGGCACTGCTGTATTCGGTTGTGCTGCATCGCTATCTGCGATGGCGGCAGCCGGGCTACGACCCGGATCGGCACTACGCGGGGGTGCTCTACCTGTTCGTGCGCGGCATGTGCGGCGAACGAACGCCGTTGTACGACGGTGTGCCCGCCGGTGTGTTCGGGTGGCGTCCGCCCAGCGAGTTGCTGGTCGCGTTGTCGGATCTGCTTGACACGGGAAGGCCGCCGGCGTGACCATCGACGTGATCGAGGACCCCGCCGATCGGCGCTTGGCGATGTCTGCGCCGGGCCTGCTGCGGGTGTTCAACGCTGCCGGCGTGATCGATGCGGCCGACGTGCGGGTTGCCGTGCGCCTTTGCGAACTCGCCGCGTCGGATGCCGTCGACGACACCGTGGCGCTGGCGGTGGCGCTCACCGTGCGCGCTGTTCGCAACGGATCGGTGTGCCTGGATCTGATGTCGGTCGCCGAGGACACAGGCGGGCCGGATCTGCCGTGGCCGCAACCCGGCCCGTGGCTCGCCGCGATCGGCCGCAGCCCGCTTGCGGGGACGCCCCCGGTGCTGAGAATCTACCGGGATCGCCTGCTGTACTTCGACCGCTATTGGATCGAGGAGGAGCAGGTGTGTGCCGACTTGCTGGCGCGGCAGGCCGGCAACCTCCCGGTGGATGCGGCCCTCCTGAAGGCGGGGCTCGATCGGGTGTTTCACCGCCCGGGCTCCGGTGAGCAACGAACTGCGGCCGAGATCGCGCTGACGCAGTCCACCACGGTTTTGACCGGCGGGCCCGGCACGGGCAAGACGACCACGGTGGCCGGTCTGCTGGCCCTACTGGCCGAGCATGCGGAGGCTGCCGGGCGCAGGCGTCCCCGAATCGCCCTGACGGCGCCAACCGGGAAGGCTGCCGCCAGGCTGCAGGAGGCGGTGCAGACGGAGATCGGCAATCTCGAGGCGGCTGACCGGGCGCGGCTTTCCGGGCTGCAGGCGGCCACCCTGCACCGCCTGCTGGGTAGGCGGCCGGGAAGTCCGGCGCGGTTCCGGCACCATCGGGGCAATCGGTTGCCGTACGACGTCATCGTGGTCGACGAGACGTCCATGGTGTCGCTGACCATGATGGCGCGGCTGCTGGAAGCGGTGCGCCCGGAGGTCCGGTTGATTTTCGTCGGCGACCCCGACCAGTTGTCGTCCGTCGAGGCCGGCGCGGTGCTGGCCGACCTTGCCGACGGGTTGATGCGGCGCGGCGACACCCGCATCGCCGAGTTGAAGACGTCGCACCGGTTCGGCGAGTCCATCGACTTGCTGGCACAGGGGATTCGGGCCGGTGACGCCGATCGCGTGCTCGCAGTGCTGTCCGCCGGCGGCCCGCACGTCGAGTTCGTCGATGCCGACGCCCTCTCCGCTCCGGCCACCGACAGGTTGCGGGATGTCCTTGTGCCCCAGGCACTTCAAGTTCGGAGAGCGGCGGTGAGCGGCGATGCCGTAGGAGCCCTGGATGCGCTCGACGGTCATCGGCTGCTGTGCGCACACCGTGAGGGTCCGCTGGGAGTGCGGTCGTGGAATCGCCTGGTGGAACGCTGGCTGGCCGAGGAGTCCGGTGAGGTGAATCGGGCCGAGTGGTATCCGGGGCGCCCGGTTCTGGTGACCGCCAACGACTACGGGCTGGGGCTCTACAACGGCGACGCCGGTGTGGCGGTACTCGACGACGGGGTGCTGCGCGCGGCGATGGCCGCCGGCGGCGGGCACGTGACACAGTTCGCGACGAGCCGGCTCGCCGAGGTCGAGACGATGCACGCCATGACGATTCACAAGAGCCAGGGCAGTCAGGCCGACGAGGTGACGGTGCTGCTGCCGCCGGAAGATTCGCGCCTGCTCTCCCTTGAGCTCTTCTACACCGCGGTTACCCGCGCCAAGCGCAAAATCAGGATCGTCGGAACGCAGGCGCAGGTACGTGCGGCGCTGGGCCGTCGCGTGGTGCGCGCCAGCGGATTGCGTCACCGGCTGGCGGACGGGTGAAACAGCATCGAGCGCCTTCGTTCGTGAGATTCGCCGCGTCGGTCTCCAGTTCGGCCAAGGTCGCCTGCAGTAGGGCCACCGAGTCGTTGACTGCGCCGACGCCTCCGTCGTCCAGGGAGACGCCCATGGTGCGTGCGGTCGCCGATAGCTCGAGCAGTGCGGCGTACACGGTGGCTACCTCGTCGACCGCGGCTGCGAGTTTGTCGAGCAGTGTGGCCCGTCGTGACACCAACCGTGCGAGTGTCTGGTTGATCGATTCTGTCGCGTGCTCGCCCTGGCTGGATATATGGCGAGTGGCCGAGATCGCCTCGTCGAGCGCGTCCACTGCGGCCGCGATCCGGAATACTGACGGGTGTGCGGCGTCGGCCGCGGCCAACGCGTCTTCGGCCTTGTGCCGCACGACATCGGGTAGCGCGTTGCTTTGCAGTGCCCGCAGTGAGCGCGCGTGACCGTCGAGAAGGTCGATCAGCGCTTGTTGGCGCGTCCCGGCGCGCACGGGCGTCGGTGCCCGGTGCTGCGTGAGAGTACCGACCATGGCGGCCGTTGCCAGCATGACTCCCGTGGTGGCCGCGGCTAACGGGACGGTCGTGCCGGACGTCCAGGCCATGGCGCCCCCGAACGTCGAAAGCAGCAGTGCCCACGGGTCGCGCAGGATTGTGAGCATGCGCTCGTGAAACCCGTTGTGCGCCATCAGAAGTTTGACAGCACGTTGGTGAACACGCTGTCGATTGCCAGCGGGTCGGTGGCGTCGTAGGCGGCGGCTCGGGACGCGTGGGAGATCCGTTTGAGGGTGTCCAAGTCGGCGTCTTTCCCATAGGCGATCGTGAAGACGCGGATCCCGCCTTCGACCCCATGGTCACCGAGCTCGTGGACCAGCCCTTCCAGATCGGTATCGTCGGGATTCTCGTTTCTTCCGTCGGTCATGACCACGATGGCGTTGATGGCGTCTGCCTGCGCGGTCTTGCGCACCGCTTCGGCTGCCTTGCGCGTCACGGCGTACAGGGGTGTGGCGCCCGACGGGATCAGCTGCTGGATCCGGGTGATCATTTCATTTCGTCGCGGGCCGAGCGGCTCGATGGCCAGGTGCTGCCAGTACACCTGGCTTTGGTTCGGGAATGTCCACAACCCCACCGCATCGGTTTCGGAGAGCTGGGTCAGGCCGTTCACCGCCGCCGCCTGGGCGAGTTCCAGCCTGGTCTTGCCCGCGCCCGCCGACTGTCCCATTGACCCTGAAACGTCCAGCACGAGCAGTAGGTGCGCTTTCTTGCGCAGTTCCGCCCAGGTGGCGCGGACCGCCGAAAGGACCGGTGGGCTCGGTGGGGCAAGGGCGGGAACGCCGATGTCCTCGCGCAGGTAGGTGCTGTCGGTGATGGCCTTACCGGGGTGGCCGTCGTAGCTGCGGAATCCGGCGTCGGTGAACATCTCCTGTTGGGTGGGCTCACGCAGGAAGGCCAGGAAGTCTTTGGCGCCGGCCTGCTTGCCCGGCTCAGACCAGCGCGCTTGCAGTACCGCGAAGGGATTGTCGCTGATGAGCGTTCCCTCCTTCGGATAGATGGCGACCAACGACACTCGCGGCTTACCATGCCGGCCAGCCGTGTCAAGGTCACCGGTGGGATTGCCGTTGTTGTAGTCCAGGATGGATTTCTCCTCGACAGTTACCGCGCCGACATAGCCGAGCGCCGTTCCGGCATCGTCGGCCCGCTGTAGGTTCGTCAGAAAGGTGAGCGCCGTGTCGCCGTAGTGGGCGACCGACTTTTCCACGCCGGCAACGAACTCGCGCACGCGCGGGTCCTTCAGTGTGTCCAGTGTCAGGTCACTTGACGTGCCGGTGGCGGCCACGAATACTCCGACGGTGGCCGACAGGCCCGTTGTGGAGATGTTGGGGTTGGTTTTGCCGAGCTTGAAGGCTCCCCACTCGGGGTGGCCCAACGCGCCCCACCCGTCGGGGTGGCTGGCGAGATGCAGCAGATCGGCCCAACCTATTGCCGCCTCGGGCCAGCCCAGCGCCTTCGCCATCGGTTCGGGCATCGCCAATACGATCGGTGTGGAGACTATGGGCTCCGCTTCGGCCGGCAGGATGTCCGCTCGGTCGTGTGTGGCGCGGTCGTGGCGCAGCAGTTGCAGCCAGGTGGACGCCGCCGGCGACCAGGCGTCCGGGGCTGGGCCCCACCCCGGGTCCCAGCCCGCCTCGGCAAGCCGGGATTCGGCGATCCCGGAAGCCGTTGCGGTGATGGCAATTCCGTAGCAGCTGCCGTTCACCACCCGGTCTGAGGTGTTGTTGTATCGGGTGGCGGCCGCACTCATCAAGTCGGCCTTTTCGACCGACGCCGCCACCACGACGGTGGCGCAGCCCGCCCGTGGGGTGGTGGCCTTGTCGTCACGCCGGTTCCACGAGTACGCCACGCCGACGATCATCACCCCCGCGACTGCCGCGGCCAGCAGTGCTTTTCCGTTGGTGGCCATTTGGTGCCTCCCTTCAGGTGAGCGAAGTGGTCAGCGCGTATGTGCTGCCGTTTCCCATCGTGGCGCCGCGCACCGCCATGAGGAAGAAAAGCTGCGTCAGCACCCAATTTCCTTGCAAGATCCACAGATTCACGACGACGCCGCGTCGTTCGGTCGGCGTCTCGTGCACCCTTACTGTGCAAAGCCGAGTGACGAAACACGTCACGGCGAAGAGGCCAAAAGGGTCCGCGCAGGCAGACGTTTCAGGTTGCGCGACACTGTGGCCCCCACCGAGGCGGGGGCCACAGTCGGCGATGACGTCTCAGGCGACGGGCGGCGGTGCGTTGAGCACCCGCTGGAGGTCGGGGACCATCTGCTGAAGCTGCTGGCCCCAGTACGCCCACGTGTGAGTCCCGTTCGGCGGGAAATTGAACACACCGTTGCGTCCGCCGGCGGTCATGTAGCTGTTCCGGAAGGCGACGTTGGTCCGGAGCGTGAAGCCCTCCAGGAACTGCGCGGCCAGCAGGTTGCCACCACTGTTGCCCATGTCCAGATCAGATGGCGTGCCGGTGCCGCAGTAGATCCAGATGCGGGTATTGTTGGCGACCAGCTGCGCGACGTTGACCATCGGGTCGTTGCGTTTCCACGCGGGATCGCTCGCCGGGCCCCACATGCTGTTGGCGTTGAAGCCGCCCGCGTCGTTCATGGCGAGTCCGATGAGCGTCGGCCACCAGCCTTCCGACGGGTTCAGAAAGCCCGACAGCGAGCCGGCGTACACGAACTGTTGGGGATGCCAGATGGCGTAGGTGAGCGACGCCGCGCCCGCCATCGAAATCCCCACCGCCGCATTCCCGGTGCGGGAAATGCCCCGGTTTGCCTCCAGCCACGCAGGCAGTTCCTGCGTCATGAAGGTCTCCCACTTGTACGTGTAGTCCTGGCCGTTGCCCTGTGACGGCTGGTACCAGTCCGTGTAGAAGCTCGACTGGCCGCCCACGGGCATGATCGCCGAGAGCCCCGAGTGCTCGAACCATTCGAAGGCCGGGGTGTTGATGTCCCAGCCGTTGAAATCGTCCTGCGCGCGCAGACCGTCGAGCAGGTAGACGGCGTGCGGTCCGCCGCCCTGGAATTGGATCTTGATGTCGCGGCCCATCGACGGGGACGGGACCATGAGGTATTCGACGGGAAGCCCGGGACGGGAGAATGCCCCCGCGGTGGCAGATTGTCCGGCGACGCCGATCACCCCGGGCAGCACGGCAACCGCCGCGGCCGCGGCCGCCGTTCGGCGCAGGGAAGTCTTTGCCCTACCGCGCAACTTCTCAATGAATTTCACGACTGCGCTCCTCATGTATAAGCGAGTGACCCCAAACACATCCGTTACCGATGTGACGCAAGTGAATCATGTGGCTGCCGTCGTGCTGATTGCTGAAACCCAGAGAGCCGGTCGCGGTTGGCTAACGATTGAGAGTCTTGCGGATGCCGATTAGTCACCAAGTCGTGACCGCGCGCCATCCGCCTAACATCAGAAGTAGCGCATCCAGATGTACACCCACGCGAGAACGGTGCTCAGCAAGGTCACGACGATGCCGTATCGGGTGAACCGCCAGAAGCTGATGGGGTGACCGGCGCGTTGCGCGATTCCGATCGCGACCACGTTGGCGCTGGCGGCGACCGCGGTGCCGTTGCCGCTGAAGCAGGCGCCGAGCGCGAATGCCCACCACAGCGCCCGTCCCGTCTCGAGATCCGGTGCCTGCGCGGCCATCTCCTCGACCACCGGCGTCATTGTCGCGGTGTAGGGAATGTTGTCGACGAACGCACCGAGAATCGACGACCCGAAGAGTAACGCGGTGGCGGCAAGGAAATAGTCGTCGTCGAAGGCGGATACCGTCGCTGCTCCGACTGCACCGACGACGCCGGTATGGACGAGTCCGGCAACCATCGCGAACAGACCCATGAAGAACACCAGCGTCGGCCACTCCACCTCCGGCAGCACCTCGGCGACGTCGACGTTGGTGACCAGCAGCATCGCCCCCGCCCCCACCAGCGCGATGATCGACGGTGCGATATGCAGCACGGAATGAAGTCCGAACCCGACGATCACGACCGCCAGTACGATGAGCGCGCGAATCAGTAGCCGGATGTCCTTGATCGCCCGGCGTTCCTGCAGCGCCATGACCTCGTCGACCCGCATGTGGTTGCCGCTCAGTTCCGAGCGGAACAGCACGCGGGTGAACAGGACGAACAGCGCGAAGATCACGATCACCGCTGGCGCCATGTGAATCAGGAAGTCGTTGAATGTCAGGCCGGCGCGGCTGCCGATGATGATGTTGGGCGGATCCCCGATCAGGGTGGCCGCACCGCCGATATTTGCAGCCAGTATCTCGGCGATCAGATATGGCTGGGGCGGGATGTGCATCCGGTCACAGATGACCAGCGTCACGGGAGCGATCAGCAAGATGATGGTGACGTTGTCGAGCACCGGCGACGCGACAGCGGTGATCACCATCAGCAGCACCATCAGGCGGAACGGACTTCCACGCGAACGTTTCGCCGCCCAGATGGCGAGGAAGTCGAACACGCCGGTCTGCCTGATCACGCCGACGATGATCATCATGCCGAGCAGCAAGAAGATGACGTTCCAGTCGATGCCTTCGTGCTCGGAGTAGAAGACCCGGTCGCCGGGAGTCAAGCCGAGCACCGTCATCAGCGCCGCGGCGACAAGAACCGTCTTGACCTTGTTCGTCCGCTCGGTTGCGATGAACCAGAATGCGACGACGAAAATCGTGGCCGCGAGCACCGGAGCCATTGCCGATCCCGCCGTCGTCGCTTGCTCTTCGCGGCGCGGTCAATCGCCGGGTCCGGCCACCGCGATACTGGTCAGCAGCCGCTCGAGGGTCACCGCGCCGGTGAGTCGTCCGCCGCGGTCGACGACCGCGATCAGCGGGCTTCGTTTGTTCGCCATCACAGTCGCGATTTCGAGCAGGGTTGCCTCCGGGGAAACGGTGGCAGGCTTGGCGATCGGGCTCGGGAGGCAATCGCCGACGGTCAGCTTGCCGGATCCGTGCCAGAAGAGGTCAGCGTGTATCTCGTCGACGGTGCGCACCAGTGCTTGGTCGTCCTGATACGACTCGGGGATCGCCAAGCGCAACACTTGGGTGCCGGGCAGCACGGCGATCGGCCGGTCCGAATCGTCGACCACCACCAGCCCGGGTAGCCGGTTGACGACCATCAGCTGGACCGCCTTCGACACGGGGTCATTCGTCCGCACGGTAGGCGTGGTCACGGCGATCTCGTGTGCTTGCATGGCCTCGTTCCACCGGGTGCTGGTTGTGATGGTCATATTGGTCCCCGTTCGCCGGCGAGTTCATCGACTCGTCGTTCCAGCAAGAGCAGGCGGTCGGCGACGGGCCGGCTGTGCAGCACTTCGGCAACCTCGTCGGCCTCGTCGGGTTCCAGCAGAATCGCTTGCGCAGGTATGTCGGGATCAGCGCCGTCGTAGATGAACAGGTGGCGATTGCCTGCGATGTCCACCATCAAGCCGAACTTCTCGCCGCCTCGGGTGACAATGCTGTGCAGGACCCCACGACCGGGCACCGTTGTGCGATTGATCTGCATCAAAGCTCCTACGAGACGATGAGGTAAGTCTGGGGTGGCGGGACGGCAGCCGCCATCGGGTCTGACCCCCATTCATGGGGGGATACCGCCCGTATGGACAAACGACTGGGCTCCAGACCACGCTTGGGGAATGACCCGTCGCGTAGCGGTCATCGACCGGTTCCGCCGACGAGCGCGCACTCCCGCGGCCGCGCTCTTCCGGAGGATCTTCCTGATCAACGGGTTGGTTTTCATTGTCGGCACGCTCATCCTGGCGGTGTCCCCGGCGACCGTTTCGGCGCGCGTCAAGCTCGCCGAGATCCCGATCTTGGTGGTGGGTTTGGCGGTCATGCTCACCGCGAACGCGTTGCTGCTGCGGTCTAGCCTCGCACCGCTGGACGAGCTCGCCGACACCATGCGGAGGGTGGACCGGCCTCGCCGCAGCGACCGCATCCCCGATCGCGGCGGCGGCGACCTGCATCACCTCATCGGGTCTTTCAACACCATGCTGGACCGGCTGGAGGTGGAGCGGACTTCGGCGAGCGCGTTGGCGCTGGCGGCTCAGGAGAACGAGCGTCGGCGGGTCGCCCGGGAGTTGCACGACGAGATCGGCCAGACCTTGACCGTCGCGTTGCTGACCCTGAAACGCGCCGTCGACCGCGCCCCCGAGGCTCTGCGTGATGATCTGGCGTACGCGCAGGAGACAGTACGGGCCAGCCTGGACGAGGTTCGCGGCATCGCGCGTCGGCTCCGCCCAGAAGCGCTCGAAGACCTTGGCCTCAACAGCGCACTCAACGCGCTGTGCAACGAGTTCGCTCAGGTGACCGGGCTGGCCGTGGTCAAGCACGTTGCGCCGCAGCCCGGCCGGCTGAAACCCGATGTCGAACTCGTCTGTTATCGAATCGCGCAGGAAAGCCTCACCAATGTCGCGCGCCACGCCGCTGCCGGAAAGGTCTGGGTCGACCTGCACTTGTTTGCCGGACAACTGACACTGCGCATCGCCGACGACGGCAGGGGCGGCGTCACCACCGAGGGCGCGGGAATAGCCGGAATGCGTGAGCGCGCGTTGCTGGTGAATGCGACACTAACCATCGCATCACCCATCGGCGAAGGGACTGAAGTACGGCTGGTCATACCCCTGCACGAAGCGTCCGACTGATGCGGGGTCCGCCGTGGCGCATCCTCCTGGCCGACGACCATGCACTGGTACGGAGCGGGCTGCGGCTGATCCTGGATGCCGAACCCGATCTTCAAGTCGTCGCCGAGGCCGCCGACGGGTATGAGGCGCTGGGGGTCCTCGACCGCGCGCCGGTGGACCTCGTCATCCTCGACATCGCGATGCCACGCATGACCGGACTGCAGGCGGCCAGGGAGATCAACCGGACGCACCCGAACGTTCGCATGCTGATCCTCTCGATGTACGACAACGAGCAGTACTTCTTCGAAGCGCTCAAGGCGGGAGCCTCCGGCTACGTCCTCAAATCGGTGGCCGATCGTGATCTGCTTGAGGCGTGCCGGGCGACTTTGCGCGGCGAGCCGTTCCTGTACGCCGGCGCGGTGACCGCATTGATCCGGGACTACCTACACCGCGCGCGGCAGGGCCACGCGTTGCCGGACAACATACTCACTCCCCGAGAAGAGGAGGTGCTCAAGCTGATCGCTGAGGGTTATTCGACCCGAGAGATTGCTACCACTCTGGGGATCAGCGCCAAGACGGTCGACCGGCACCGGACCAACACGCTGCAGAAGCTTGGCCTGCGGGACCGGCTGGCGCTGACCCGGTACGCGATCAGGGCGGGACTGATCGAGCCCTGACGGTGCAATGAACAGTGATCGGACGGCGGCTGTCACGGGGAGGACGATCACACGCGGAGTTCGACGCAGACGTGCTTGTTTGGATCGGGCGTTACCCTGACCCTGTGAACGGTAGGCAACTGCCGGGCGGCGTGGTGCACACGCTGCCCGCGGACCTGTACGCCGCGCTGATCGCAGACGCCACGGCACTGGCCGCGTGGGAGGACATCACGCCCCTGGCGCGCAACGAGTTCATCTGCTGGGTCGAGGATGCCAAGCAAGAAAAGACCCGATCGCGCCGCATTCGGCGGACCGTGGAGGAGCTGGACGAAGGCATGCGGCGGCCCTGCTGCTGGCCGGGGTGCAAGCATCGCGAGCGCACCGGCAGGTAAGCGGATGGCGAGTCGGCGCGGCACGTCGGCGCGGACGTGGCGCGCGATCAGAGTTCGCTGGACATGGCGCGGTTAATCGCGCTTTCGGCGCGCTGATGCCCGACGAATTCGAAGCCGACCAGGGCCACGACGGGCGCGAGCATCACGATCGTCAAACAGACGGCCATGTTGACGCCGACGGCAGCGAAGAGCACCGCCACGACCAGCACTACTACGCAGGCGCATACCCACAGCGCTTGGACTAGGTCGATTGTGCGCACGGTGTAGATATAGAGTCCGAAGATGCACAGCAGATAAATCCCGACCGGAATCGCCACTGTCAGAACCGTTTCGACTGAAGTGAGCTCCGAATTGCCCTGGACGTAATAGGCGGCGGCGTGCAACCCGGCGCCGGTGGCGACGATGGCGCCGAAGATCACGATGTGGCCGTAGCCGAAGGCGAAGGGGTGGTAGCGGCCCGTGTGCAGCAGCGGCGCTGCCGGAACGATGAAGTACACCCACCACATACCGAAGGTCAAGCCGGTGCCGATGATCGCCAAGAGTGCCGCACCCACGGTCCACCCCTGCTCGCCCACCACGGCTGACACCGTCGCCACGGTGCCCACGACCCCTTCGCCGAGCGTGATGATCGTCAGCAGGCTGTAGCGTTCGGCGATGTGATGGGGGTGCCAGGGGGTACCGCCGCGCACCTTCTCGGCGATCGTGGGACCGAGAAACTCCAGCAGTATCACCACGGCGTAGAGAGCCAGGGTCACCGGGACCGAGGTATGAAGGATGAAAACGACCACCCAACCGATCTGCGCGATCACGATCGCGATGACGTAGGTCAGGCACGAGGCGCGCCGTTCGGGATCCTGCCGCGAAGCCCGTAACCACTGGAACACCATGGCGATTCGCATCACGATGTAGCCGGCGACGAGTACCCGGTTGTCGACGGTCCGGCCCTCGGCGATGGACGAGTACACGGCGGGAATACCCAGTGCCAAAACGATGACGCCGACCATTTGAAGCATGGTGCACAAGCGATACACCCAGTCGTCGGTGTCGTACGCCGACGCGAACCACGCGAAATTGATCCAAGCCCACGATACAGCAAAGGTGGAGAACGCGAACCCCGCCGCCGCGGGCCCGATACGGTGCTCGGCGACGAGGTGTGCGAATTCGGACGCCGATATGCCGAATGCGATGACGAACGTAAGGTCGAACAACAGTTCCAGCGGCGTCGCGGTGCGATGCTCCTCGTATGGGTCGCGGCCCGTCATGCGGCGCAGCCGGTGGGGTCGCGTGCGTCCGCGCGCCGCCGCGTCGAATTCGCTCATCAGGGCCCTCCTGATCGACTTCATCGTCGTCGCTAGAGCTTACCCAGCACGTCGTTGCGGCCCGACACGTGTCAGGCCCGGGGGGTTGTCGCCGCTGTTGCAGCTGCGGCGGGCGACCCTGCGTAGGGACTGGGTAGGGATGGCCGACGCCTTTTCAATCTCGCCTGCGAAGCTCCGCCGAACGCTACTCTCGAGTTTGCCAGAGTGCGGAGCCGGTTGAGGAGGCGGATGATGCAAGAAGCCGGATCGAGTTGCAATAGCGAAGGCAGCAACGATGGAGTTTCTCGGTCTCACCGAAGATGAAGTGTCGTATATAACGCTCGATCTGCTCCATGCGCCTGTCGGGGACCCGGCGGCGATTGAGGAAATGGATATGGTCGGAGATACTACTGAATTGCCAGCCGGAGCCCCAGCGATGGCGGGCGTCGTACCCAACAGAATCTGGTACATGAGCGAGTTCACGCCGGGTGGGTTCAATCCGTCGCGCGGCAATGTGCGGTATTTCTACGCAAACTGCGATCGTCGCTATAGGTGCTTCATTTTCGATACTCAGATCGCGCGGAGGGAGCAGGCTGGCTACTGCGGCACGGCGGAGGACGGTATACCGTTCGCCGGAAGGTTTGGTGGCGGGAACGATAGTCCGAATTTCGGCTGTGCACAGCGACCATCATGACCAAAGATTAGTCGGCTACTTCGTATATCGAATCTCGCAACCTGTGTCGGTATGAGATCCAGTGGGCTCGAATTCCTCAGAATTCGTCCCGTCGGCCGAAGTCGCTTGGATTTTTGCCCGTAATTGACACTGGTCGCCACGCTAAGGAAACCCTGTGATGTCTCACCGGATCTGGTTAGCCGACGAAATGGTTTTTCCGAAGTAGCTCATCGATGCTATTGGGACAACCAAATCGTGCGCCGGTCGGCCCTGACGTGTCGGAGCCGCACGGTGCGGGCGGGTAGAAGGCGAGCAGAACCGGTTCGTGAGAGGGCGGTGCCCTTCGCGCGCGGGCGGGTTCGAGGGGGTTGATCAGCTTTGGCAACGGGTGGAGCAGTCCGTTAGTGGAAACGGCCGGCAGCGCCCCCACGAACCCCTCACACCCACCGCCTTCGCCCACAGCGTCCTCGCGGTTTGAGCCTGGTGGGGCCACCGGGGCCCCGCTTGACCGCAGGCCGCTCAGTGCGCCCCGGCCCAATCGCAGGTAAGGCTCACTCCGTTGGCGGCGGCCACAGCGCAGTCGACCCTCTTTCCGTTCTCGAGCACGATCACCTGATGGGCGATGGTGCCGTTGTATTCGAGAACGGTGCCTTCTATCGGTTCGTCTGGACGCTTTTCGGCGCCACACGCGGAGAGCCCCGTCATCAGGATCACCGCCGTTGCCGCCGCCATCGCCACCCTCATCGCGGTTCGGGCGGGGTTTATCCCCAAGCTGACCTGGGCGAACGAGTCGGATCCTGCACCTCTCACTGCAAACATCTCTTCTCCTCTCGGCGCGCGGCGGCTGCCGACCTCGGCGTATGTCCGCGGTCAGCATCCACCTTGCGCCGCACTCACCCGATCTGGCAATACCTGACACGGCCTCCGAATGTCGTGACGGCTTGCCGCCCGCGGTTGCCACCGGATGGTTGGGCGCGAAAGGCTGCCGGCGATGGCACAGGCTCTGGGCGCAACTCGGTTGTTGTGCCACAACGGCTTCCATGATCTGGCCCAAGTATCGGTGTGAGGGAAGCGCGGGATCGGTCTTCGTCAGGGTCGGGTGGGCCGAATGGGGACATTCGCGATGCGCCGCCGCCGGGTGGCCCCGCGGGCGGGTAGCCGGCCGTGCGTAAGGGGAGGCCAACCATGGTAATTGGCGATTTGACGGGGTTATGCCGAGCCGCTGGTTGTCCGCGTACTCCGTCGGCGTGATCCTGTGGCGAACGAGGCGTGATGCCTGACGTAAAGGTGCCCGCGAAGATCGGCCCATACCTCAGATAAGAATGCCCGCGAAACGGGTGGTTCAGACGGCTTTGGTTCGGATGCCTTTGCGGAGGTCGGGCAGGGCGGTGGGTTGCGAGGTAGTGCGGGTGAACGCGCTCATCGCCAGCAGTTCGGCACGCACCGCCGGGCTGTAGCGGTCCCGCCAGAACGCCAACTCGCCGTGGCGTGCCAACCCGTCGAGCTGTAGCGCCATCGACGCGGCCAGATACTTTGCCGCACTGCTCACCCGAAGCCGCCCACATCCGCTGCAGCACCGTCAGCGCGTCGTAGGAATGCTGACGGGTCCGCGGCTTGCGCGGCCGCGCAGCCGCACTGCGGCCCCGGGCCCCGGCGCCCGTTTCGCCGCTGCGCAAGCCGGCGCCGAGCGTTATCCCGCGACCAGCCCGTCACCGACACCACCTGATCCAAAATCAAGCCCTTGTCCTTCTTCGACGCCTTCGCATACGCCCTGGCGTAACCTCGTGGTGACACTCGGCCCGAGATCCGCGCGAGACCCATCCACAAACCCACTTCCCATGCCCCAGATGACGGTCACCATTTCGCGGGCATTCTTATCTGAGGCACCGAGGGCGTTTCGCGGGCAGTTTTCGTGAGTCAAGTCGCAAGATTGCGTTTACGCTGCCCGAAAGGGACGATGCTGGTAGAGGAAGACCACTGGTTCGGGAGCACCCTCGATGCCGCTCACCCGTAGACGTGCCGCAGCCGGATTGGCTGCCGTGGCTATCGCTGCCGAACTCATTGCCAGCGCGGCCGTGACCGCCGCGGACCCGGTGTGGCCGCCGCATGGCGGCGGGTCGGCCAGTGACGTCATCGCCGACCTGGAAGCCAAGGGCTACAACGTGCAGATCAACTGGGTCAACGGTCACAGCACCACACCGCTGTCGCAATGCTCGGTCAGCGCGGTGCACAATCCCGACCGCTCACCGCCCCCTCCGACCTCGTTCACCACCGTCTATGTAGACGTCTCGTGCCCGGACGAAGATTACGGATTCGGGTTCGGGAGCGGTCTCGGTATCGGCTTCGGCTTCGGCTGAACACTCGTCGACGGCCGCCCCGCAGCGCCTCGGGGCCGCCTCCGCACATTCGTACCCGGACTGGTTGACTATCCATCGCTACCGACAGGACGCACGGCGGTCGCGTGATGGGAGCGAACGAATGGCGCCGACCCCCGGCACTTTCCTGCCCTTGGCGGGCGTGCGGGTGGTGGAGATCTCCAGCTTTGTCGCCGTGCCCCTCGCGGGCATGACACTCGCCCAGCTCGGTTGTGAGGTGATCCGGGTCGACCCGGTCGGCGGCGCAGCCGACTATCGCCGCTGGCCGCTCGCCGAGAATGGCACCAGCATCTACTGGGCCGGCCTCAACAAGGGCAAGCGGTCGGTGGCCGCCGACATGCGTTCACCGCAAGGACAGCGCTTGGTGGCTCGGCTGGTGGCCGATAGCGGTCCGCAGGGCGGTATCCTGATCACGAACGTGGTTGGGCGTCAATGGCATTCGTATGATCAGCTCGTTCAGGAGCGGCCCGACCTGATCCATCTGGAAGTCTGTGGCCGCTCTGACGGCACCACCGCGGTGGACTACACGGTCAATGCCGGTCTGGGGTTTCCGCTGGTGACCGGTCCGGTCGACCACACCGGGCCCGTCAACCACGTGCTTCCGGCCTGGGACGTTACCTGCGGGATCTATGCCGCCCTGGCCGTCACCGCGGCGTTGCGCCGGCGCGACGCCACGGGCGCGGGGGCCAGGATCCGGTTACCGCTGGAGGACGTCGCACTCGCGGTTTCCGGCAACCTGGGATTCCTAACCGAGCCCATGATCAACGGAACCGAGCGGGAACGGTTGGGCAACGCCATTTACGGCCAGTATGGCCAGACCTTCGTCAGCGCCGACGGCGCGTCGTTCATGGTGGTGGCATTGACTGCGCGACACATTCGGGATCTGGCCGAAATGACAGGAACCACAAGGGCGCTCGCCGCGCTCGCCGAGTCACTGGGCGTCGACTTCACCGACGAAGGCCAGAGATTCCGGCACCGCGAAGCGCTTGGTGAACTGTTCGGCGTCTGGTTCGCAGAGCAGCGTGCCGACGATATTGCCGCCGCGCTGGCGGCGACCTCGGTGCTGTGGGAGCGCTACCGGACGTTCGCCGAGGTGATCGCGGAGGAGAAGGTCACGGCCAATCCCTTGTTCGCGCCCCTGTATCAGCCCGGCGTTGGACAGTACCTGGCGCCGGGTCTGCCGTTCTCGGTCGACGACGCCCGCACGGCAGCCGTCGCCGCGCCCGCACTCGGCGACGATACCGCCGAGGTGCTGGCCGAGCGGTGCGGCACATCGCCCGCCGAGTTGCAGGCGCTGCGGGAAGCCGGAACGGTCGCAACAGGACCCGACTCCCGATGAGCGTTCTTCTGCAACTCCTCGAGATGCGCGAAGGGCCGGGCGGCATTTGGACGGGTCCCGGATACGGCCCCGCGGGAAAACGTGCGTTCGGCGGTCAGTTTCTGGCTCAGTCGATGGCCGCCGCGGTGCGCACGGTTGACGACGGCAAGGCTCCCGTCAACATGCATCTGCAGTTTCTTCGTGGTGGCACCGGCGGCATGCCCGTCGACTACGACGTGGAGCGCCTATACGACGGCCGGACGGCGTCGGCGCGGCGTGTGCTCGCACGGCAGGACGGCCGCCTCATCACCGCGGCCATGGTGTCGTGCGCGTCCCCGCTGCCCGGCCCGGAGCACGGGAACTACGGTGACCTGCCCGATGACCCGGACCTGCTCGCTGCCACCGGACCCGCGGGGCCCGCACCCGGCCTGCCCCTCGACGAGATCGACATCAGGATCGACGACCACGGCAGCGGCGAGGCGTTCGTGCGCAGATTTTGGTGGCGCACAACGGTTTCACTGCCCGACGACCCGGTTGTTCACGCGTGCGTGGCGTTGTTCGTCACCGATGTCTACATGATCGATGCCGCACTGCGGGTACACGGGCACGCGATGAGCGACCGCAGCCATCGAAGCGGCACTACCGACGCGTCGGTGTGGCTTCACCGGCCGATCCGCGCCGACCGCTGGAACCTGCTCGAGTCGAGATCGCCCGCGGCGGCCCGCGGGCGCGGGGCGGTCACGGCGAGCCTGGTCGGCGTCGATGGTCTGATCAGCGCAACGATGGTGCAGGAAGGTCTGATCGCGGCCCGCGAGTGACGCGCGGTCGGCGGCACGGACAATTGCCGGTGGACACGACGGTCAGGAGAGGTCGATGCGGACATTCAGATCACTGGAAGCCCTTCTTGCCGCCGAAGGCGAAGTGCTGGGCACGAGTTCGTGGGTTGAGATCACGCAGGAAGCCGTCAATCTGTTCGCCGACGCCACCGGTGACCACCAATGGATCCATGTCGACCCGCAGCGGGCACTCAGCGGTCCGTTCGGCACCACCATCGCGCACGGGTTCATGACGCTGTCACTGCTGCCCCGGCTGATGCACGAGATGTACACCGTCGACGGTGTCACGTTGGCGATCAACTACGGGCTCAACAAGGTTCGTTTCCCGTCCCCGGTTCCCGTCGGCTCCAGCGTCCGAGCGGTGAGCACCCTCGTCGCCGCCCAGGACATCGGAAACGCGACGGTCCAACTGACGGTATCGACCATCGTCGAGATCGAGGGCGCGACCAAGCCGGCGTGCGTCGCCGAAAGCATCCTGCGTTACATCGGGGCCTGAACCGCACGGCTGTCCGGTTGCGCTGCCGCTCGGCGGGCATGGCTCAGAGCTCGGCCACCTCGTGCTCCAGACGCTCGGCGAGCCGGGCAGCGGCCGCGGCGCGGCGGGTGGGGATATGCGCCGACGGGAAGAGCGTGTCCACCGGCTGGTACTCGGCAAGCGTGCGCCTGGCCAGTGTCAGCTTGTGCACCTCGGTGGGGCCGTCCGCGATCGCCAGCGACTCGGCGGCCACCATCATCTTCACGAATGGCATCTCATTGGACACGCCGAGCGCCCCGTGCAGGTGCATCGCGCGCAGCACGACGTCGTGCAGTACCTGAGGCATCGCGACCTTGACCGCCGCGATATCGCGGCGCACTTTCTGGTAGTCGTGGTGCCTGTCGATCAGCCATGCCGTGCGCAGTACCAACAGTCGGAACTGTTCGATCTGGATCCAACTGTCGGCGATCTTCTCCTGCGTCAGCTGGAAACTCGCCAACGGGCCCTGGCGCGTCTGCCGGGAGACCGCCCGCTCGCACATCATGTCGAACGCGCTGCGCGCGAGGGCGATCGTGCGCATCGCGTGGTGGATGCGGCCGCCGCCAAGTCTGGTCTGGGCAATCGCGAAAGCCTGGCCCTCGCCGCCCAACACGTGGTCGGCCGGTACCCGGACGTCGGTGTAGCGCACGTAGCCGTGCGATCCGTGATCGGCGGACTCACCGCCTACCGCCACGTTGCGGACGATCTCGATACCGGGGGTTTCGGCGGGCACGATGAACAGCGACATCTTGTCGCGGGTGCGCGCCCCCGGATCGGTGACCGCCATGACGATGAAGAACGCCGCGTGGCGGGCGTTCGACGAGAACCATTTCTCGCCGTTGATCACCCACGAGTCGCCGTCACGCTGGGCGCGGGTGACGAACAGCCCGGGATCGGAACCCCCCTGCGGCTCGGTCATCGAATAGCACGACGACATCTCGCCGTCCAGCAGCGGCTGCAGGTAGCGACGCTTCTGCGCGGCGGTCCCGAACAAAGCCAGAATCTCGGCGTTGCCGGAGTCCGGTGCCTGGCAGCCGAACACCGAAGGCGCCCAACGGGAACGACCGATGATCTCGTTTAGCAGGGCGAGCTTCACCTGGCCGTAGCCCTGTCCGCCGAGGTCCGGAGTGAGGTGGGCGGCCCACAGCCCGTTGTCTCTGACCGCTTGCTGCAGCGGCCGCAACACGGCCATCACATCCGGGTTGGCCTTGTCGTACGGGTCGAGCCCCAACAGGTCGAGCGACTCCACGTCGGCGCGCATGAACTCGTCGACCCAGTCCAGTTTGGCCTGGTAGTCGAGGTCGGTCTGGAAATCCCACATGGCACGTGTCTACCGGAGTCGGGTTCGGTCGGGTAGACCTGTAGCCATGAAGACGCATCTGAACTGTCCGTGCGGGGAGTCCATCGTCGGCACCGACGAGGACGATCTGGTCGAGAAGACCCAGCAGCACCTGGCCGAGAACCATCCCGGTCACGACTACTCGCGCGACGAGATCCTCTTCATAGCGTACTGACCGGCGGTGTGGCGGGCCCCCACGGAGCCGATGTCGAAATATGTTGTTCCGGAGGCATTGCCGTCCGCGTCGGGACGCGGGCGGGCAGATCAGCAGCGGGTCAGGAGCGCGGAGCGACGCTCGGTCGACTCCACGAAGTCACGTATGACGCCGGCTGTCAGCTCTGGGGCTTCGACATGCGGTACGTGGCCGACACCGGCAAGCACGGTCAGGCGGCTGCCGGGAAGTGCCTCGTGCGCCGCATAGCCATGTGACACTGGTACGACGCGGTCCCGTTCACCCCAGATCAACTGCACCGGGAGCTGAGCCGCCAGATCAAGCCGGTTCATCGCCATGACCGCCTGTCCGCGATAGTCCACCACGGAGCGCAGCGTGCGCAGGAAAGCGTGTCTAGTGGCTCCGTCGGACAGTGACGAGAACAAGTCCCACAGCCCGTCGCTACGCGGATGCCGGATACCTGCGGATGCCATCGCGGCCCGGATCCGCCTTCCGGCGTCGAGCACCGGTTTCGGTGCGACGACTGGCAGTACGAATTCGGCGCCCGGCGCCGAGAGCGCCCGCAGCGGCCAGGTCAGCTCGGGCTCCAGTCCGCTGCTGGCGATCAGCACCAACCGTTCGCAGCGCTGCCGGTGCTGGTAGGCGAGCTGCAGCGCGATTGCGCCGCCCAGGGAATGTCCGATCACCGTGGCGCGGGCGATGCCGAGCGCGTCCATGAAGTCGCGTAACCACACCGCGTACCCGCCCAGCGAGTAGTCGCTTCTCGGTTTGTCGGACTGCCCGTGGCCGAGCAGGTCGGGCGCCACCACGCGGAAGTCCCGTGCCAGCTCGGCTATCGCATGGCACCACGTAGCTGAGCTGCCCGTCATGCCGTGCACCAGCAACAGGAACTCGCCTTCGCCCTCGTCGCGATAGGCGATCCGGTTGCCGTTGACCTGGACATATCGCATCTCGTTCACGTCATCGCCTCCTTCGCTTCCAAATCGGCTATACGGCGTTGGAACTACGGTAGCGGACTTACGGCATCGAAAGTTACCGACCGGTAACACAGCGGTGTGAACGAGGCGCGAAGGTGCTGTCAAAACCGGCGGCGACCTCCCTGGATAACGATTCGGTCACCATATGGTGGAGTTGGCGAGACAAGAGCGGGTGGACGCTTCTGCAAATACCAGCAAGTTTCTCTGAGCCGGAGCGGACCGCGCGTACCGTGGTGCAAGGGTCGGGTATTCGAATCGCCTGAAGGGCGAATATGGACGATTTGTGACGTCTTGCGTCGTTTCAGAAGGAGGAATGCCCATGAAGGCGCGCGTGATTTTCGGGGGCCTGGCAGCCGTCGGCGGTGTCACCGTCGTTCTAACCGCACCCGAAGCCCATGCCGCCCCGTGCTCGGCATCGGGTGCGACCAGCACCATCGGCTCGGTGTCGAGTGCGGCGAGTCAATTCCTGGCAACCCATCCCGGTGCCGACCAGACGCTCAGTGATGCGATCTCGCAGCCCCCAGACGACGCCCGTGCGTCGGTGCGGGCCTATTTCACTGCGCACCCCGATGAGTACCTGGTGCTCCGCGGCATCACCGCACCGCTTGTTGACCTGCAAAATCGTTGTGGTACAGCGGGATTGCCGTTGAATCTGATCGATGCGTTCAACGAGTTCCAGGCGGGCTGACGCCGTCGTTGTCGCGGTGCCCGATAAACCGGGTCGTCGCTGAACGTCACCTCCTCTTCGTTTCCGCAACATCGTGCCCAGTGGGTTCCAGATTGTCTGGTTCGGGGAATGACAGCGGTGAGTCTTGACGGAAGTTCGACGAAGGTGGTGACGAATGGGGAGCATCGATCTTGTCCCGAATGTCCGAAGCGCGGCGCGGTTTTCCGGACCTCGTGGCCTACTGCCCTCTGCCTTCAACAGCGGCCAGCCGGCGGTGCACAGCGGCGCGTGTGCTGACACCGTCACACTCGTGGAAGGCGCGACATTCTGCCTGTCCGACCGCCAGGGTGACATCGTCTTGGGCCGGCCGCACGGCTTCTTCTTTCGTGACGCGCGGGTGCTGTCGCGGTGGGAACTGCGTGTCGACGGCCAGCTGCCCGAACCGTTGTCAGTTGACTGTTCGGAAGCCTTCGCGGCGCGGTTCATCCAGCGGCGCGCGCCCCGGGTCGATCGCGCCGACAGCACCCTCCTGGTGGTTCGCGAGCGGTTGGTCGCCGAGTGGCTGCGCGAGACCATCACGGTGGAAAACCTCAACCACGAAGCCACCGTGGTGTCCGTTGAGGTGCATGTCGATGCCGACTTCGCCGACCTATTCGCCGTGAAGGAAGGCAGGGTGTCCCTGGGCGGCGCAGATATGGACGTCGCAAACAACGAACTCGTGCTGCACGAACGGTCGGAGCGGTTGCGAGGAGTGACAGTGACGGCATCCGGCGAGCCGATCGTGCTGCCCGGCTCGCTGACATGGCGCGTGGTAGTACCGCCGGGGCAGCACTGGCAGACGCAGATCATCGTCGAACCCACCTGGGCGAACCAGAAAGTCACGGCGCGCTTCGACCATAGCGGTCAGGTGCAGTTCAATGGACCCGCACACAAGCTGGAGGCATGGCGCGACACCGCCACCAACGTGGAAACCGACAACGCGTTGCTGGCGGCGGTGCTGCGGCAAACTGAAGGTGATCTGGGCGCGCTGCTCATCCGTGACGAGTCGCGATGCTGGCGCGCGCCGAACTGGCAGAGGAGTTCGACGACGCCGCCCGTGCTT
>CAZEHT010000036.1:0-33392 GCA_964511995.1 uncultured Mycobacterium sp. | reverse complement strand
TGCGCCGCCGCAGCGGACGATAAGCCACCGCTTCCAATCCAAGTGCGGCCGTTCCCGACACCAGCATCGCGAACAACATCGCGATGCCCAGATAGAACATCGTCAGCAGGACGCCCTTGTTGTAGGCGTTCCCGCTTGGTGTGAAACCCAGGATCATGTCGAGGCAGAAGTAAGCGCCGAACATGCCGAGCATGAAGATCTCGGAGTGCGCGAAGTTGATGAGCCGCAGGACGCCGAACACCAACGTGTAGCCGACGGCCACCAGCGCATAGATTGCGCCCCACGACAACCCGTCGATCGTAAGCTGCCAGAAGCTATTCAGCAGCCCATCGACGTTGAAGTTGATGTTGGCCGCTAGACAGGCGTACTCGTCAAGGCAATCGGCGGTCATCGCGGGCCGGCTCCTCGAGTCTGCTGGAAGGGGACGCGCCCGAGCCGTCCGGTCTCGGGCGCGTCCCCCTGTAAACCCCTACTGGACCTTGTAGATCCAGATCTGCGGATCGGTGAGCTCGCCGGTTCCGGTCCACCGATACTTGCGGGCGAAACCCTGGCCCTGGTAGTTCCTCACCCACTCGAGAAGGCCGGGACGGTCGATGTGACCGGCGTCGATGCCCTTGAGCATGATCGTCCCCAGGTCGTAGCCCTCAAGGCTGTAGGTCCCGGCATCCTGTCCGAAGGCCGCCTTGTACTCCTCGGCGAATTCACCACCGGCCGGGCTGCACGGGCAGGACAGGATCGCGTCCTTGGCCGATTGGCCGGCCTGCTTGACGAACTCGGGGTCCTTGGTGCCGTCGGCGCTGACGAACGTGCCGGTGAAGCCGCCGTCTCGCAACTGCTGCACGAACGGGGCGGCCTCAGCGTAATAACCGCTGTAGAACACCGCGTCGGGTGCGACGCCGTTGACCTGATTGACCGCCGCCGAGAAGTCCTTGTCGCCCTTCTTGACCGAGATGTTGCAGCCGGAATCGGCCACCGGTCCCAGGGTTTCGCGGACGACCTTCGCCAGGCCCAACCCGTAATCGGTGCTGTCGTCGACGACACACACCTTCTCGTATTTGAGGTTGTTCTTGAGGTAGTTCGCGACCGACACGCCTTGCACGCCGTCGTTCGACAGCCCCCGGAAGAAGGTCCTCCAGCCCTGCTCGGAGAGCGTCACATTGGTCGCCGAGGCGCTGGCGGCGACCAGGCCGGCCTGGTCGAACACCTGGCCGGTGGCCTTGGTCTCACCGGAAAACGCCGGCCCGACCAGACCGATGGTGAATGCGTCGTCGACGATCTGCGGCGCGATCTGGGTGGCTTTTTGCGGATCGCCCTCGGTGTCGAAGGTCCTCAGCGTGACCTGACAACCGGCGTTGGCCGTGTTGTGCTGGTCGACGGCCAACTGCACGCCGTTCCTGATGTTGATACCCAATGCCGCGTCAGAACCGGTCAGCGCGCCTGCCATGGCCAGCGTCACGGGCGGGCACACCGCCTTGCCATCGCCGGCCGGGTTGGCGGGAACCGTCCCCTCGGGCGGCTTGACCTCGGCACCGTTTTCGTCGATCGGTACCAGCTCGACGATCTTCAGGTCGGGCTGCGCCGCCTGCTCCTCCGGCTTGGACTGCTGGCTACAGCCGGCAATGCCCGACATCAGCAGGGCTGCCGAACTCAGGGCGAATAAACCACGAACCGCGCGACCGCGCACGTTTCACCTCCGGGTCGATGTTCATTGCTGCCCCGCCGGCCGGACGCGGTGGTGCCCTGACCGTCGACGCTTCGCAAAGAACATAACCGGCCGTGGGTCCAAACGCGGGACGTTGGCACTCGGACACGTCGCTGTGCGGGTTTCCGGGGGCCGACAAGCCAACTGTTCAGGGCGTTGCGGCTATAGCATCGTCAACCTGGGCACCCGCGCTGTGGGTCGCCGCCCGGCGCCTCATCTAACGGCCGCTCGGAGTTGTCCCCGACGACGGTCCCGGATCGGCAAGGGTTTCCACGATGACCTGCGCGACGCGCTTCATCGTGGTGCGGCGATCCATCGCGGCACGCTGAATCCACTTGAACGCCTCGGGCTCGGACATACCCTGCTTGGACTGGAGAAGTCCCTTCGCGCGCTCGACGAGCTTGCGGGTTTCCAGCCGGTCGCTGAGCGTTGCCACCTCCTTCTCCAGCGCGGAAATCTCACTGAACCGGCTGATTGCCAGCTCGATGGCTGGAATCAGATCGGTCACGGAGAAGGGCTTGACCAGGTACGCCATCGCCCCGGCGTCGCGTGCACGTTCGACGAGATCGCGCTGGGAGAACGCGGTGAGCACGACAATGGGCGCGATCCGCTTGGCGGCGATCTCCTTGGCAGCGTCGATGCCGTCGCGGCGGGGCATCTTGACGTCCATGATGACCAGATCGGGAGACAGCTTCTCGACCAGATCGACGGCCTCCTGGCCGTCGCCGGCTTCGCCGACGACTTGGTAGCCCTCTTCGCGCAGCATCTCGGCCAGATCGAGCCGGATCAAAGCCTCGTCCTCGGCGATCAAGACGCGATACGGGGCCGGGGTACCGGAGTCGGTCGTCATCGACCCATTGTCACTTGGCCGCATCGGCTGGGCGAGCGCGGGCCTTCCGCACGGGCGCCGGAGTCGTGTCGCCGATCCTCTATGGTGGTTAGTCGCGGCGCTGTTTCGGCCCGGCCCTCGTATCCCAATTGGCAGAGGAAACGGATTCAAAACCCGTGCAGTGTGAGTTCGAGTCTCACCGAGGGCACCACAAAACCGCAGTTCACAGCCTATTTCACTCAGACGGAACAGCCCTGAGAGGCGCAATCGTCCGCAGATCGTCCGCAGTAGTTCCAGCAGCAGCGTCGAACCCACGTCGACCAGGCCGATCGCGACGCGATCGACGATCACAACATCGTCGCCGGCACCCTGACCGCGGTGGAATGGCCGCGTGATCAGGATCTGCACACAGTGCTGGGCGTCCCCATGTTCGAGTTCCTCGCCGCGTTGCACTAGCTGTCAAGCCGTGGTTACGCGGCGCATTGCGATGACGTCTTCGACGTCGTCGGAATCGAGCGCCAGATCCCAATTTGTACGCGCAGCGAGCGAATCGTAGATGCGACGAGAAACAGCGCGCCGCTCTGCAAGCTCACCGCCGTAGTAGACATCGACCACAGTGCGCGGCCCGGAAGAATAGACGGTCACCGATGTTTGATCGTCACCAGTGACCAGCACGTTGCCGTTGACGATTTCAGCCGCCCCGATGGCCTGCTGTACTGCGGTCAACACGTCCGCCTGCGATGGACCGGGGCCGACGATGACGTAATCGACATTGGACACTCTCGAATTCTCTCAGGTCAGCGATGAGGCCGGATGCGCTCGGCGGCCGTATCAGGTCGTCAGGTGACGACGGGCTGGTAGTCCAACAGCGCGTCACGAAGGTACGCGCTCGACTTCAGCAGCTTGCCCTCGCGAGCCAGCTGCAGGGCTTCCCGAGCCTCGTCGGGTTGCAAATCCTGACGCTTCAAGCCGATGAACAGGAACCCGATGAGCGCAACGACCGCATCCTCGCGCATCAGCGAGTCCAGCGCACTGACGTTCTCGTATTCGCCCTTGTACCGCGGGTACAGCCGTCGGGCAAGATCACCGCCGTAATTTGGTGGCCACAGTGCCGATCCTATGGTGAGCAGCAGGCTGCCCGGTCCCAGGCCGCCGCGGTCCGCAACACCCTCTCGACGGAGAGCCTGCGGGAACGGTCGCAGGGTGCCGAGCAGAAACAGCCCTCAGGATGCCCGCGCAAGGCTCTCAGCGTCTCTCTGACGAGTTCTCCGTCCACCCGCAGGCCAAGAGCCCGGGCACGTTCGTAGACGTGCAGGGCAATGAGTTCGTGATCGTCGTCGCGTTGGTCACGGCGACCAGTCTGCCGGCGGATTGCCGACCGGCACCAGGTTGGGCGCGGGGTCATGCCCCAGAAGGCCGTACACCTCGGTCAGCTCACCGGTGCGCTTGTCGACCAGCAGCGCAGGAGCGTCGAACAGCAGCTCGTCGGGGTCGACGGAAGAGTGGTAGGCGAGAACGTAGACATCGTCGTTCTCCCAGCCGTAATCGGCAACGACATAATCGCCGAAGTCGTCGCGAACATCCTGCGACCCGGCGCCGATCCTGCGTGCTTCCTCGAAGGTGATCATGGCACCATCCTTTCGTTGTGGTGATCAGTTGGTGTCGTCGTCCGCAGATCGTCCGCAGCATTACCAGCAGTAGTCATCGCTAGCCAATGCAACCAACGCTCTGACCTGCGGTTCTCTTGAACAGCTAACGCGGCTTGATTCAACAAATGCCAGGGACCTTGCCCCCGTGTGTTGGACACGCTTAATCCCGGGAATGTCCTGGGGGAAGCGAGATGATCCATCCCGATGGCAAGGAAGAATTATCCAGACGAGTTCAAGCGTGACGCGGTCGCGCTGTCCCGGGATACCGAGGGTGCGACGGTCACCCAGATCGCCGGCGAGCTCGGGGTCCATGAGGCAACGCTGACGGCGTGGTACAAGGCCGCGGGCGTGCCGATCAGGCACCGCAGATCGACCCCAGTCACTGGGGGCGATGGGGTCGGGATCGAGACGCCGGAGCAGGAGCTGGCCCGGCTCCGGGCCGAGGTCAACCAGCTACGGGCTGATAAAACCCGGTTGGCCACCGAGCGCGAGATTCTGCGGAAGGCGGCCAAATATTTCGCCGGGGAGACGAACTGGTGAGCCGCTTCCAGTTCGTTGCCGACCACCGGAACACCTTCGAGGTGAAGTAGCTGTGCGAGGTCGTTGAGATCGCGCGTTCCTCGTTCTACGCCTGGCTCAATGCCGCCGAGATCAGAGTGGCCTAACGGGCTGCTGATCAGGCGTTGGAGGCCCGCATCCGGGTCGTGCACGACGAGGACCGCACCTGTGGTGCGCCGCGGATCACTGCTGAGCTCAACGACGGTGTCCCTGACGATGAGCGGGTCAATCGCAAGCGGGTAGCTCGGGTGATGCGGCTTGCGGGGATCGCCGGCTACCGCAAGAAACGCCGGGTCAAGACCACCGTGGCGGATCCGGCCGACCAGAAAGTACCGGACCTGTTTAACCGGGATTTCACCTCTGCCACAACGAATTCCAAATATGTCGGGGACATCACCTACTTGCCGCTGGCCACCGGCGAGAACCTGTACCTGGCGACCGTGATCGATTGCTGTTCACGACGGGTGGTGGGGTGGTCGGTCGCTGACCATATGCGCACCGAACTGGTGGAGGATGCATTGAAGGCGGCCGACGCGCTGCGGGGTGGTCTGGCCGGTGCGAAATTGCATTCAGACCACGGAAGCCGGTATACCTCAAGGGCTTTCGCGAAACTGTGTGCAGATCTGGGGGTGACTCAGTCGATGGGCGCGGTCGGGACCAGTGCTGATAACGCGTTGGCCGAGTCGTTCAACGCATCCCTCAAACGTGAAGTCCTGCAAGATAACACGTCCTGGCCTGATGAGCAGACGTGCCGCCGTGAAGTGTTCCGCTGGCTGACTCGCTACAATCTCAAAGTCGGCATTCTTACTGCCGATACCTCAGCCCCGCCAACTATGAAAGGCTCCTCACACCCGCTACGCTGCCGCAAGCTGCGTAACCACAATTTCCGTGTCCAATACGCGGGGGCAAGGCCCTCGACTTAGAAGAAGGCTGGGCAGGTTCGCTCGCAGACCAACCCGAAGGCGATGCCGAAGCCATCCAGTGGCGCGGCGACCAAACCGAAGACCTGCCTGAACGCCCATTCGATATACCCGACTCCTATCGCCAGACACCGCCCCCGATATCTGCCGAGGAAACGCGACAGGAGTCCCCTCCGGTTGTCGAGCCCCGCCGCTACGCAGACCTGAACGGACCATTACAGCCAGGAGTGCTGCCTTCGTCCAAGGAAGAAACTGTGCACGCAAACGGACCGGGTTAGTTTCCCGGGATCGTTTCGGGTGGCTCAGTCGGGTACCACGGTCACGGCACAGCGGATACCGGGGGCCCGGCTCAACCGGGCGTCCGCGGTCACCAGCGGACAGACCAGCGCTTCGGCCAGCGCAACGTAGATCGCGTCGTAGGCGGTCACGGTCTCGCGGAGTTCCCACACCCGCTCAAACAACGGGGCTGCGGCGTAGCGGATCACGCTGAGTTGGCCCCACATGCGTAGAGCGCGGTGAGCCTCGCCGGCTGTCACAACGCCCCCCAGGGCGTGCCGTCGAAGCACGCTGACGACTTCGGTGTCCGCCAGGTGCGGAGCGTGGAGAGCCTCACCGGCAACGAGACGGCGTCCCGCGCCGTCGTTCAACAACGCCGACACCGCCGCCGACGCGTCAAGGACGATCACCGCCGGTCGGCCTGGACATGTTCGACGATCGTCGCTGCGGGAACGTTCAGGTCGGGCAACGTGGCCACCAGTGCGGCGTTGTCGACCCGGCGGGTGGCCGTGTCGAGTTCTCTGATGGCGACCGCCGTCACCGACGTGTTCGCGGCACGGGCCAGCCGTTCCAGCCGATCCATCACGTCATCAGGCACATTGCGAATATGCAGGGTACGCATACACCAAGGATACCGTGCGCAAGCACATTGCTAGCCTTCTGCTTGCGGCATGCGTGAAAGCTGCGACCATACTGCCTCTTGGCCCCGGTCGCCCCACGGCTCAGCGCGCCTCGATGAGGGCGAACGCCACGATTGCCGCGACCAGGTCAACCCATCCGCTCAGCCATGGCCCTACTGCGCTTGGGGTCACTGCCCGCGACGTACCACGGCGAGGTGGGCCGTTCAGGACACGCCTTACCTCTCCCCTTGGCGGCCACCCGCCGTGTGCCTGACGGAACTCCGGCAGCGGAACCATGGCGAAGTGGATCCCCTTGATGGCCGCCCAGACCGACGCTTGCCGCGCCGCCCGCTCGATCGGGTTGGGCACGCGGTGCATGACCATCGCGGCGGCCCAACTCGGCAGCACGTCCCGTATGGCCCAGTCGACGAATTCTCCGCCCGGCGGCCCGGGCTGGGCGGAGGCCAGGCTCGGCCCCGTCGACAGGACAGCGCCGTAGGTGAGGGCCAGTTTCGGCAGGTACACACGCAGGCATTCCAGGGTCTCGGCCTTGGTGTTCGGCAGGTCGGTTCCGCCCAGCGGGTGACCGACCTTGACGAACTCGCCGTAGTAGCGATCGATCTTCTTGCCGCGCAAAGGATTCGGGTGACAGTACTCGTGCGCGGTGGCGATTCCTCACACCACGGTCGCATAGTTCCACCGGAGCCGGTCAGGGTCGTCGGCGTCTAGGTGAGCCCGTCCGGTCGGGTCCCTTTGATCGTGTGGTGCATGGCCCGCACCGTCTTGGCCACCCTTTCGGCCGCCGCGGTCGACCCGTAGGCGGTGGCGATGAAGAATGACACCGAGTGCCCCAGCCGGACGGCGGCGCCCTCGGGATCCACCTCCATCGTCGGCGTGCCGCCGGCATCCCGCCCGACGATCCGGGAATGGTCGACACCCATCCAGAAAATGCTGGGGTCGAACCGCTCCAGATAGACCGCGCACTGTAAACGAACACCAGGGCCGGCATGTGGGAGTGCACATGCCAGACCGCGCTGCCGGGACCGAACCAGCCCGGGTCGCCGGCCGGCGCGGCGAAGTATCGAGACCCCGGAAGTAGCGGCTGCGGATTTCCGCGTCGTAGAACCCGGCGAGTCCGCGCTGGAGCAGTTGGTGCGGCAACAGCATGACACCACCCAACATTTCTGGATACGAGCGTTACCAGACATCCGGTCGTAAGCTGTTCGCCATGACGAGCGCGACCAGATGGGCGGGCGTGCCCTTGCCCGACCGCCGCGTCGAGCGCCGGGCGCTACTCGTCAACGCGGCATTCGCCTTGTTCGGCGACGGGGGCGAAAGTGCGGTCTCTGTGCGGTCGGTGTGCCGGGAATCCGCGCTTAACACGCGCTATTTCTATGAGAGCTTCCATGACACCGACGAACTGCTCGGCGCGGTGTACGACATGGTGGCCAACGGACTCAACGCCGACGTCGAGGCCGCGATCACAGCGAGCGGCCGTTCCGACGCCGACCGGTTGCGCGCGGGAGTCCGCACGGTGCTCGGCTTCAGTTCCGCCGATCCCCGCCGGGGCCGCGTGTTGTTCACCGAGGCGCGTGCCAACCCAGTCCTGCTCGCGCGGCGGGCGATCGCCCAGGACACGCTGCGGCACATGGTTCTCAGCGAACGGCAGCACGCGCGCCCCGGGGACGATTTGACAGCCACCCACGTCGCGGCCGCGATGTACACCGGCGCGATGGCCGAACTCGCCCAGCAGTGGCTCGCCGGCGACCTAGGCACCGATCTGGACGCCGTCGTCGACCACACCGTCCGGTTCGTGCTGCTCACCGCCTAACTAACGACATACCGACTACCCTTGTTCAATGGCCGAGTGGCAAGACGGCACCCGAGCGGCACGGGCTCCGCAGGGCCCATTTGCCCCGATGCGCTACCGCCACTACATGGAAAGCGCGGCCAGGAACCTGCGGGTGCTCAAGGTCGCCTCCAGGATCTCCGCAATGATCGGCGTGAGCTTCGCGGTACTGCTGATGTTCAGCAGGCACTCTCCTTGGTGGCTGATCGCTATCAACGTCTTGGCGCCGCTGGTACTTCTGGCCGTCCCGCTACTTCGGGTTTTCGGTCACCTGGTCGCGCCGTTGACTTTCATGGCCGTGGCTTACTCCGCGGTGTTCATCACGACCTGGCATGTGGGAACGGCCGCGGGCCTGCAGAGCTACCTGATCGTCGCGGCTGCGATGGCCGTCCTGATACTCGGCGTGGAGCACCTTTGGCTGGCCGGCACGACCGCGGCCGGCGGTGCGATTCTGGCCCTCATCCTCGAACTGAATGTGCCCCGCGACACCGGAGTCGAGGCTGCCTGGCTGCTGCACGCCAGCTTCGCCATTTCGATCCTGTCGGCGGCATTGCTCGCGTTCGCGACCATCTCGTACGCCCTTCGCGCCATCGCCCGCGCCGAGAGGGCGATGGAGATGGAATACGAACGTTCCGAAGCACTTCTCGCCAACATTCTCCCCGCGAGCATCGCTGCACGCCTGAAGGATCCCGCCCGTGATTCGATGATCGCCGACAGCTACGACGACGCGTCGATCCTGTTCGCCGATATCGCGGGCTTCACCGAACAGTCGAGCGCGATCGATCCGTGTGAGCTGGTCGAGTTCCTCGATCAGCTTTACACCGAGTTCGACCTACTGGTGGACCGCTACGGGTTGGAGAAGATCAAGACCTCCGGCGACGGGTACATGGTGGGCAGCGGCGTGCCGCAACCGCGCCCCGATCATCTGCACGCCATCGCCTCCCTGGCACTGGACATGGTCGAGGTGACGTCGAGAATCCGGTACACCGACGGCGAGCAGGTCCCTGTCCGGATCGGGCTGTCGGCCGGTCCGCTGGTGGCCGGCGTGGTGGGTTCCCGCAAGTTCTTCTACGACGTGTGGGGGGACGCGGTCAATACCGCGTCGCGGATGGAGTCCAGTGCGCAGACCGGGCGCATCCAGGTGCCGCAGAACGTCTACGAGCGCCTGCGCGAGGACTTCTTGTTCGAGGAACGCGGCGACGTGGAGATCAAAGGCAAAGGTCTCATGCACACGTGGTACCTGGTGGGAGGTCGGTCGCCGACGACCGGTGCGGCAGAACCCCGGCCGATGGCCGACGATCACCTCGACGTGACGGGCTCTCGGCGCTGACGGTCGGCGCCTGCGATCGTCAGGTCAACTTGCCGAACGCTCGCGGTCCTGCTTGGCGAGGCTTCGCGCGTACCCTGCGCCGGTCCCCAGCAGTACCAGTCCCACCACGATGAACGCCGCGACCCGGAACATCCCGTCGAGCGTCCCGAGGTCGAAGAAGAAGAGCTTGGCGGTGGACGCTGCCGTCACCCCGAGACCGCCCACGATCAACGCGGTCCGAGCATCGCGGTCACCGACCCGCAGGGCCAGGGCGAACAGGCCGGCGGCCATGGCGATCCAGCAGATCGTCGCCGCCATGTGGCCACCGAGGAACCCTCCGTGGACGCCTCCGATAAGCACCCCCGCCGTAACGGTCAGCATCGTGACGCAGTAGGCGATGGCCGTTCCCGCCGCGGCCCAGATCAGCCGCATGGTTTCGGCCCTGACGTCATGTGCCCGCGACCACACCCAGGCGTTCGCCAGGGCACTCATCGCCCCGAGCACGCTGCACGCCAACACGGAGACCGCCGCGGACGTCGTCAGCACCGTTGCTTGTGTGAGGGTGTCGGGACCGGCCGTGACCGCAAACATCATGCCGCCGACGACCGCGAAACCGGTCGCAACCCAACGGGCGACACGACTGTTGCGCCCCGCGATCGCTGTCAGCATGCCCATCGCCAACACAACGGGGCCTTCCACATAGCCGTCGCAGGCGGTGGTGACGGCGATCAGAGCCGCGACGGCCGAGAGAGCCGACCAGATGGTCGTGACGGGATCGTCGATGCCAAGGCGCCGACCGGGCGCCACGACGACGGCCAGCATCGCCGCGGACACCAGGGCCGCGATCAGCGCGGCCAGCCTGCTGTGCACGGCCATTCCGGCCGCCAGGGCCGGCAGCACTCCTACAGCGGTGAGCAGCGCCATCGCCACCCGGTGCGAGCTGCTCGGCAGCAGGACGACGGTTCCGGCGATCGCCAGCAGCGCCGCGACCACACATGCGCCGCCGAGCAGCCACGCGCCGACCCCGAACTCCGGGATGACCGTGAAAGACCTCACCACCAGGGCCGCCAACAAAGGCAAGGTGACCGCCGCCGTGCGGGCGGCGTGCATCCAGATCCAGTCCTTGCCCAGTTGGACGGGCAGTGCCGCCGCCGACAGCACCGTCATGAAGCCGATGAGCAGCAGGGAGACGGCGTCGACGACGATCGGCGCCAGCACCAGCAACGGCACCAGAACCAGCAGTCCGAACTGTTCCGAATCCCACCGGCGGGCCAACGCCAGGCCCGCCCCGCCGATCACCGCGGCGAGCAACAGACCGACCACAGGCGGCACCCATTCGTAAATGGCCGTCACGGCGACGATGTCCATGTAGGCGGTCGCCACACCAGTGGCCGACAGCGCGATGGCACCGACCCGGCCACCCTCCCGACCGTTCATCCGCAGCCCGGCCACGACCAGCAGCACGGCGAGAACGGCGCCGCCCGCAACCCGGATCTCGGGGCGCAACATTCCGGCCTGGGCGGCGAGGACCAAGAGCAGCACCACCCCGACGAGGGTGACGGCAACCCCGGCGATCGCCAGCACATTGCCGACCCACCCCTGCCCGGAATCGTTCTTGAGGCGCGCAGACAGGCCGGCGTGCGCCTGAACCCGCCGCGGATCGGGAGCGGACGGGGGCGTCGGGGGTGCCGGAACGCGGGGCGCTGCCGCAGGCGGCAACGCGACCGCGGCCGGCGGATAGGGATACCGGCCCGCCACGGACATCTGTTGCGGGATCGGCGTCGGCCTGGGTTCCGGTCGTGCCTGGGGCTCAGCCTGCGCGCCGGGTGCGAATGCGGCGAGACTGTGTTCGAGTTCCGTGAGCAGCCCCGCCACGCGGGCCATCTGCTGAGACATCGCGGTGAACTCGTCGGACAGCCTCTTGAGGGCGATCTGAGGCGGGGCGGTCATATCCGCCATCGTGGCGGATCCGCGCGGCGGGCGAATGAGTAGAACTACTCCCCAGGTTCCTGGTCCAAGCCGTGCTCGATCGCATATCGCGCCAGTTCCACCCGATTCGCCAGTTGCAGCTTGCGAAACGTCGCCTGTACGTGGTTCTCGACGGTGCGGTGGCTGACCGAGAGTCGCTCCGCGATCTGCCTGGCGGTCAGGCCTTTTGCGACATGCCGCAGCACTTCGGTTTCGCGTTCGGTCAAGGTGGGGGCCGGATCGCCGGGTCGCTCCTGTTGCGCGATGCGCCGGTACTCACCGAGGACTAGGCCGGCCAGGCCCGGGGTGAACACCGCACGGCACTCCGCGGTCGCCCGGACGGCGGAGGCAAGCTCAGCGCGCGACGCGCTCTTGACCAGGTAGCCGGTCGCCCCGGCTTTCACGGCCTGCAGGACGTCGTCACGCTCCCCGGACGCCGAGAGCACCAGCACTCTGCTCGTCGGGGACACCTTCAACACCTCTGCGGTGGCCTGCGCGCCGTCTCCGTCGGCGAGCTGCATGTCCATGAGCACCACGGCGGGACGCACCAGCTCGGCTCGGCGCCGCGCGGCCGCCACGCCGTCGGCTGTCGCCACCACCTCGAAACCGTCCTCGGCAAGGTCACGAGCCACCGCATCGCGCCAGATGGGATGGTCGTCGACGACCATGACGGTCGGCCCATTCACCACCTCAGCCACGGGGCACCGTCAGCTCCCACTCGGTGCCCGCTCCGGTCTCGGTGCTCAGCACCGCTGACCCTCCGAGCGCCTGCAGCCTGCCCACGATCGATTGCGAAATGCCCAGTCGCCCTTCGGATACCGCCTCCTGCAGCCGACCCGCGGCGACGCCGACCCCGTCGTCGCGAATGCTCACCGTCACCGAATCCCCCAGATCCTCGAGCAGTGCGAAAGCGCGAGCGCCAGTCCCCGCGTGCTTGCGCACATTGTCCAGCACGTTGCCGACGGCCGCAGCCAGCTCCGAAGCCACCGCCGGATCCATCGGAACCGCCGTCGCGGGGACGCTCACCACCACCTGGTCGCCGCAGCACTTGTTCAGCTCCCCCCTGAAGTCGACCGTGCCCGAAGCGGACCGTCGCTGCACGTCGCCGATGCTGACCAGGCGCCGCAGCGCGCGCTCCTGCGCGGCCGAAAGCTCTGCGAGTTCGGTTGTCGCACCGCCGATTTCACGTCCCCGCTTGGCGACCAGCGCGAGCACCTGGATGACTCCGTCGTGGACCTGGCGGGCCAGCCGTTCCCGCTCAGCGGTCGCCGCCGACAAACGGGCCGCCCGGTCCAGCTCGCGGTGCGCCTGGCGGGCGGTGGATGCGGCCATCCCGACGGCGAGTCCGACAGCCAACTCGATGACCAGCGTGGCGTTCCGCGCCAGATCGAGGTTGACGTAGCCCTTCAGCGCGGCGTAGACGGCTATCACCGCCGTTCCCGCGAGCATCCCGGCGACCGGCCCGCTCAGAATCGCCGCCGAGATCGTCGCGTTGGTGGCCCACAGCGTCGTGGGCAGCGACTGATTCGCCGCAATCCACTCCGGTGATGCCACCAACCGGGTGGCCTGGATCAGCAGCCCCACCACCGCCAGTTCACAAAGCACCCATGCCGGGCGACGCCCGAACCCCTGCAGGTACGCCACCCCGCAAGCCAGCGTCCACACCGACAGCACACCGAACAACACCCAGCCCAGAACCGGTTTATCGAGTTCATCGACGCTGACGATCTGAAAGGCCGCGGCATAGAGGTAGGTGAGAAGTCGAAAAACCTGGGCGGCCCGCCACAGCGGCGCAGCAGGGTCCGGCGTCGCCGCGGCACTCACCTGACGGCGCCGTTGATCACCGGCCGGTCGATAGTGCCCAATTCGACGCCCCACAATGTGGCGATCGTGCGGTACTCACCCGTCCCGATGAGATGCACCAGCGCCTGCCGAAGCGATTCGGCCAGCGGGGAGTCCTTCGCCACCGGCCAGCCGTACGGCCCCGCGTCGAACACCTCCCCGGCGGCTTCCAATGCCCCGCCGCTGTTCTTGATGGCAAAACCCGTCACCGGCGAGTCCGCGGACATGGCATCGACGTTGCCGGCGATCAATGCGCTGGTCAGGTCATCCTGGCGGGCGTAGATGATCTTGTCGACGGGCGGGTGTCCGGCCCGGATGCATGCATCGCTCTTGGCCGGTATCTCTTCGGTCTCCTGAATGGCGCCGTAGGCCACGCCGACGCGCAGGCCGCACGCGTTCGCCGGGTCGATCGGCGCACCCGGGCGCTGTGCCCACAGCGTGCCGGCCTCGAAGTAGGTGACGAAGTCGGCGTACTGTTCACGCGCCCGAGTGTCGGTGAACGACGACATCCCCAGATCGAATTCGCCCGCCTGCACCAGCGGAATGATCTTCTCGAAGGCGGTCTCCCGGAATTCCGGCGCCAGCCCTAGGACGCGCGACACCGCCTTGATGAGGTCGACGTCGAACCCCACGAGGTTCCCTTTGGCATCCCGGAATTCGTTCGGCGCGTATGGCAGATTGACCCCGACGACCAACCTCCCGGATTCCCTGACCACGGCCGGGACGGTCGCCGCGATCGACGGCACCACGGCCATGGCGCCGGATGCGCTCCCGGGAACCGGCAAGCCCGAGGCGGCGGACCCCGGCGTTTCCGCCCGGATCTCGCCGTCGGGTGGGGCGCGCAACTGCCACACCCCGACTGCACCGACGGCCAGCAGAAGCAGCACGACTCCCGGCGCCACGAGCGCCCGGCGTGAGATGGCCGGGCGGCGCACGGACGATTTGCGGGGTGCCCAATGCCGTCCGGAACCGCGGCGCGGCGCCGGCGGCGGCGCGTCGAGTGCCTCCCGGACCGCGACCGCCAGTGCCGCCCCGGTTTGATATCGGCGCTCGGGATCCTTGGCCATGCCCGTTGCGATGACCTCGTCGAACGCGGCCAGCGACGAGTCGGTATTGGACGGGCGCGGCGGAGGCGACACCATATGCCCGGCGATCTGTTGTTCCAGGCTGTCGTTGGAATAGGGGCGAACACCGGTGATGCACTCGTAGAGCACACAGGTCAGTGCGTAGATGTCCGACCGCGGGTCGCTCTGGCCGCCCTCAAAACGTTCGGGAGCCATGTAAGCGAGGGTGCCGAGCGTGTTGCCCGCGGTGGTCACCCCCTCTTCGCTGGTGGTGCGGGCGAGGCCGAAGTCGATCAGGTAGACGAATTCCCGGTCGGATATCAGGATGTTCGACGGCTTGACGTCGCGGTGAACCAACCCCTGCTCGTGGGCCGCGTCCAGCGCCGAACCGACCTGTTCGACGACAACCGCTGCCAACTTCGGCCCGAGCGGACGGTCGCGCTTGGCCAGGATCGCGCCCAGGTTGAGGCCGTCGACCAACCGCATGTCTAAATAGAGCCGGCCGCCGATCTCGCCGAACCCATGGATGGGAACCACGTGCGGTTCGCTGATCGCAGCGGCAGCCTGGGATTCGCGGCGGAACCGCTTCTGGAAAGCCTCGTCCTCGGCCAGGTGCGGCGGCAGCAGCTTGAGCGCCACGATTCGGTTGGTCTTGGTGTCCAGCGCCCGGTAGACCTCGCCCATTCCACCGCGGCCGAGCAACTCGAGCAATTGGTAGTGCCCGAAGGGCGTCCCGTCCACCTTCTACTCCTGGGCAGCAGCCGACCCCACCTGAGGGTTGGTTCGACGGAGGTTACATCACCTTCGACAGGAACGCCTGCGTGCGTTCGTGCTGGGGATTGGCCAGTATCTCTCGCGGGGGCCCGTGCTCGACCACCACGCCGCGGTCCATGAACACCAGCTGGTCGGCGACCTCACGGGCAAAGCCCATCTCGTGGGTCACGACGACCATCGTCATGCCCTCGCTGGCGAGTTTCTTCATCACCGCGAGCACCTCGCCCACCAATTCCGGATCCAATGCCGAGGTGGGCTCGTCGAACAGCATCAACTTGGGGTTCATGGCCAGCGCCCGGGCGATCGCCACCCGCTGCTGCTGACCACCGGACAGTTGTGCCGGATAGGCGCCCGCTTTGTCGGCGAGGCCAACCTGGTCCAGGAGGTCCTTGCCGCGCGCGACCGCGGCATCCTTCTTGACGCCTTTGACGTGTATGGGCGACTCGATGATGTTCCCAAGCGCCGTGCGGTGCGGGAACAGGTTGAAATGCTGGAACACCATGCCGATGTCGCGGCGCTGCTTGGCGGCATTACGGGGCGGCATCTCCAAGAGCTTACCGCCGCGCTCCCGGTAGCCGATCAGCTCACCGTCGACGTAGAGCCGGCCCGCGTTGACCACCTCGAGATGATTGATGCACCGCAGGAACGTCGACTTTCCCGAGCCGGACGGTCCGATTAGAACCATCACGTGACCCCGGCCGATTTCCAGCGTTACGCCCCGCAGCACCTTGAGCGCGCCGAAGTTCTTGCAGACGCTTTCGGCTTTGACCATCAGCGTCGCCGCCTCACCGCTGGTCATACGTGGCCCACCTCACCTAGTTGCTGTGCCTTGTCCAACGCTTCGAGTTGTTTGCTGGTGAGTTTGCGTGACGCACCCCGGGAGAAGTACCGCTCCAGATAGAACTGCCCCACCATCAAGATGCTCGTGATCAGCAGGTACCAGACCGCCGCGACCAGCAGCAGCGGTATCGGCGCGAACTGCTCCGCGGCGATGTCGCGCTGGCGGCCGAACAGGTCGAGGGTGTAGGGCACCGCAACGGCCAGCGAGGTGGTCTTGAGCATGCCGATGAACTCGTTGCCGGTCGGCGGGATGATCACCCGCATCGCCTGGGGCAGGATCGTGCGCCGCATCGTCATGAACCAGGACATGCCGAGCGCGACGGACGCTTCCGTCTGGCCTTCGGGAACCGAGCTGATGCCCGCGCGGATGATCTCCGCCAAATAGGCGGCCTCGTTGAGGCCCAGCCCGATGATCGCCAGCAGGAAGTAGATCGACAGGTCCTGGATGTTCAGGTGAAAGAACGTCGGTCCGAACGGAATGCCGAGCTGGATGTTGCGGTAGATCGTCGGGATCAATCCCCAGAACACCAATTGCACGTAGACGGGTGTACCGCGGAAGATCCAGAGGTAGGCCCAGGCGACCGATTTCAGGACGGGATTGGGCGACAGCCTCATGACGGCGAGTATCACGGCGACCACGATCGCCAGCAGCATCGACCAGATGGTTAGCTGGAGGGTGATCCAGACGCCCTTGATGATCCGCTCGTCGAACAGGTACTTAGCGAAGACCGGCCAGCGATAGGCCTCGTTGGTCGCGGCACCGTAGACGAACAACCCGACCAGGGTGAGGATGACGGCGGCCGCCGCCCACCGCCAGGGATGCCGCAGTGGGACCGCGTCGATGGCGGCCGGGGACGGCGCGGCGTCGGTGCTCATTGGCCGGCCGCCACTTAGCTGACCGCGCCGTTGATGACCGGTTTGTCGAGCATGCCCTGTTCGACGCCCCAGTTCGTCGCGATGGTTTTGTAGTCGCCGGTTTCGATGAGGTGCTCGAGCGCTTTCTGCAGCGCGGCGGCCAGGGCCGAACCCTTCTTGACCGGCCAGCCGTAGGGAGCGGAGCCGAAGACCTCTCCGGCCTGTTCGAGCTTGCCATTGGTCTGCTTGATCGCATAGAGGGTGACCGGTGAATCCGCCGACATCGCGTCGGCCTGCCCGAGAATGACCGCGTTGGCGGCGGCATCCTGGCCGTCGAACCTCAGGATCTGGATCGGCGGCTTACCCGCGTCGGTGCACTCTCTGCTCCTGGCCGGCAGCTCTTTGACCTCCTGGGTGGTGGTGGTCTGAACCGCCACCTTCTTGCCGCAGGCGTTTTCGGGATCGATTCCGCCACCGACCCGCTGCGCCCACAGTGACCCCGCGGAGAAGTAGGTGACGAAGTCGACCACCTGCTCGCGCTCCTTGGTGTCGGTGAACGACGACATGCCGACGTTGAAGGTGCCCCCCTCGATCGAGGGGATGATCTTGTCGAAGCCTGCTTCCCGGTAGTCGGGTGTCAGCCCGAGGGTGGCCGCGATCGCGTTCATCAGGTCGACGTCGAAACCGACGATCTTGCCGCTGGGATCCTTGAATTCGTTGGGTGGGTACGGGACGTTGACCCCGACGACCAGCTTGCCGGAGGCCTTGATGTCCTCGGGAACCATGTTGGCAATCTCATCGACCTTGGTCGCCGCGACAGCCGTGGTGGGGGCCTCGTCCGACGATGAGGTATCGCTGTTCTTGACGCACCCGGTCACGGCCAGCGCGCCCGAAATGATGATCGCCGCCGCGCCGGACAACCAGCGCGAGCCTTGACGGCGTACCTGATATCCAGCTTGCACGTTCATCTTCTTTCTGCTCTTGTCTTGCACTTGTCTGCTTGTCTGGTGTGTACTTGTCGTTCCCCCGCGTTCGACCAATGGCGCTGACGTTATCGACCACGGACCCCGCGTGTACCGCGCGAAACGAAACGGTAATTAACCCGAACGTTAATAAGGGTTGCACTCCCGTCCCTTGTACGCAGGAGAACGCCGAAGCCGGATCCGAAAGGTTGCGCGCACCTAACCGGCACGACACATTCCGAAATCAAGATCACCGGACCTGCGCTGGATGTGTCAGACTGCTGCACATGCAAAACACTTCACTCCCGGCCGTCAGCGGCCTGTTTCCCCACCTGTGGAAGTCAACGTTGCTGTCGGGCGTGCTCGCGGTGGTCCTGGGCGTTCTCATGCTTGCGTGGCCCGGCAAGACGCTGCTGATCGCGGCCATCTTGTTCGGCGTGTATCTCGTGATCAGTGGCATCTATCAGGTGTTCTTCGCGCTGACCCTGCATATCTCTTCGGGTGGCCGCTTCCTGCTGTTCATCAGCGGCACGGCGGCGATCGTGCTGGCGGTGCTGGCCTTTCGGCAGTTCGGCGACGCGATCTTGCTGCTGGCCATCTGGATCGCCGTCGGATTCGTGTTCCGCGGGGTGGCCACCCTGTCGCTGGCGATCAGTGACCCAGCGCTGCCGGCTCGCGGTTGGGAGATCTTCTTCGGTGCGGTGAGCCTTGTCGCGGGCATCGTCATGCTGGCCTGGCCCGGCCCGACACTGCTGAGCCTACTCACCGTGGTCGGAGTCTGGCTGATCGTCATCGGGGGATTCGAAATCGGGACGGCGTTCGCGATCCGGAAAGACACCAAGGCACTCACGGCCTGAAGCCAGTCACACCGCAGTCACAACTCGCTGGCACCGCCTGCCCGATTCGTCACGGCAGGCGGTGCCGGCGTCTGCTGTTGGTCCGAGCACTGCTGTCGCGGGCCACGGTGGTGCTGCTGGACGAGCCCCCCGAGCACCTTTCGGCGCGCGACGCCGACGCGTTCGTGCGCCGGCTTCCGACGCCGGACGGCCTCTTCGGCGCGGACCGTACCGTTGCTGTCGCGACCCACACCGTGCCCGATGAAGTCACGTGTGGGCACCTGCGGAGAGCCCCAGCCGGGTAACCTGGCTGGAAATCGTGTACGCGAGACAGACGGGAGCGTGTCTCATGACGGATCCGCCGGTACCACCGCGGGATACGCCGGAGAACTCAACCCCGACGGGGCCGCCCGGGGCGGCCTGGCAGCCCATTCCCGGCGCTTACCCGCCCTATCCCCCGCCGTCGTATCCTCCGCAGGCCTACTCACAGGGAGGCTACCCTCCGCCGGGAACCTATGCGCCGGGCAGTTACCCGCCCGGGAGTTACCCACCGCCTCCCTACCCCGGCTACCCCCCGCCCCTTCCTGCGGGTCCGCGCAACGGCCTGGGTACCGGCGCACTCATCGCCAGTATCCTCTCGCTGCCGGCCGCCTTGACCGTGTTCGGCGGCTTCATCCTGGCGATAGCCGGAATCATCCTGGGCATCATGGGTTACAACCGTGCCCGTCGCGGCGAGGCGACCAATGGCGGCATGGCCATCGCGAGCATCGTGCTGGGCATCCTCGGCATCATCCTGAGCGCCGCCCTGATCGCCCTGGGCATCTGGGGTTTCCTGAAAGTGGGCGGCGGCGACTACGTCGACTGCGTGCAGCGGGCCGGATCGGACCCGGCAGCGAGGATCCAGTGCGAAGAGCAGTTCAGGGAGAGTCTCAACGAACGGCTGAGCGTCACCCCTACCCCGCCGCGTTAGCCTCACGGAACGCAGACGGCGGAAAACTCCGTGCGATAACGACTTTCACGGCCTTTCGAGACGCTCAGCGGGCGGGAAAGTGCTTGACGATGCCCTCCTGGACGACGGTGGCCAGCAGCCGTCCGGCACTGTCGAAAAAGTGCCCGGTGCCCAGGCCACGAGAGTCAGCCGCCACCGGCGACGTGGTGGCGTAGAGCACCCATTCGTCGAACCTGACCGGCCGGTGGAACCAGACCGAATGGTTGGTGGTGACGGCGAAGATGCGATCATGGCCCCAGGACAAGCCATGCGTGGTGATGATCGAGTCCAACACGGTGGTGTCCGACGAATACACCATTGCGGCGAGATGCAGCACCGGGTCGTCGGGCATGGGTCCCTCGGTCGTCATCCAGACCCGGTTGTGATCGAGGCTCCCGCCCTTGTCCCGCATCACCCAGGCCGGGTCGTTGGTGTAACGCCATTCGATGGGGCGCAGCGCCTCGACGAACAGCGGCACCGTCTTTTCGTACCCCACCAGCAGATCGTCGATCCGGGGTAATCGGTCCGGCGGCGGCACGAACGGCGCGACAACGCCGTGTTCGAGGCCCGGGCCGCCGGCCAAGTAGGAGATCAGCGCTGTGGCCAGCAGCACGTCGCCCTGCATGACATCCACGCGGCGGTTGGCGAACCGGCGCTCGTCGCGCAATCGCGCCACCCGGAATTCGAGGTCACGCGCGGGGTCGCCCCCGGCGATGAAATGAACCGACAGCGCACTGGGCGGAAGGGCGTTGCCGACCGTGCGGCTGCCCGCGACGAACGCCTGCGCCATCATCTGGCCGCCGAACGTGCGGATCGGATTCTTGCTGGGATGAGAGCCGATGAATGCATCGGCGCAACCATCCATATCGCGGAGATCGAGCACCGCCAGCAGTTCCTCGAAATCCGCGCCGGTGGTCCTCGGCATCTGGCGACCTCCTCTGAGGGCTGGGTCTGATTCGCCCGGCTCCTCACCGGCCCAGTTCCTGGGCCGCATCCTCACCGTGCTAGTGGTCGTCCTCCCCAATCCGGTGCACGTGGATCAGATTGGTCGAGCCTACTGTGCCGGGCGGTGCGCCCGCGACGATGATCACCATGTCCCCACGCTTGTAACGGCCCATCGCCAGCAGCTCCCGGTCCGCACAACGGATCATTTCGTCGGTCGACTTCATGTGATCGACGATGAACGTCTCGGTACCCCACGTCAGGGCCAGCTGACTGCGCACCTCGGGCAGCGCGGTGAACGCCAGCAACGGCAGGCGCGTGTGCAGTCGGGCCAACCGCCGCACGGTGTCTCCAGACGCGGTGAACGCGACCAGCGCCTTGGCGTCCAGCTGCTCACCGATGGCCCGAGCCGCATACGAGATGACGCCGCGCTTGGTGCGCGGAATATGCGTCAACGGCGGCGCTTCGATGGAGTTCTCCTCCACCGCGGTGATGATGCGCGCCATCGTGCGGACCGCGTCGAGCGGATACTTGCCAACCGACGTCTCGCCGGACAGCATCACCGCATCGGAACCGTCCAGTACCGCATTGGCGACGTCGGATGCCTCCGCCCGGGTCGGCCGGGAATTCTCGATCATCGAATCGAGCATCTGGGTCGCCACGATCACCGGCTTGGCGTTCTCTCGCGCGATCTGAATCGCGCGCTTCTGCACCAGCGGCACCTCTTCCAGGGGCAGCTCCACACCCAGATCACCGCGCGCCACCATGATTGCATCGAAGGCCAGCACGATCGCTTCGAGATTGTCGATGGCCTCCGGCTTCTCCAGCTTTGCGATCACCGGGACCCGGCGCCCGACGCGGTCCATCACCTCGTGCACGAGATCGACGTCGGCCGGGGAGCGCACGAACGACAGCGCGACCAGATCCACGCCGACGCTCAGCGCGAACTCCAGGTCCTCGATGTCCTTCTCGGACAACGCCGGTATCGAAACGTTCATCCCCGGCATCGAAAGGCCCTTGTTGTTGCTGACGGGGCCGCCCTCGATGACGGAGCAAACGACGTCGTTTCTGTCGATGTGCTCGATGACCAATGCGACCTTGCCGTCATCGACGAGCACGCGGTTGCCGGGCTGCGCATCTTGGGCAAGTTGTTTGTAGGTGGTGGAAACACGGTCGTGGTCGCCGATGCAGTCCTCGACGGTGATCCGAACCGTCTCACCGGTAGCCCACTGCACGGGTCCGCCGGCAAACCTGCCGAGGCGGATCTTCGGACCCTGCAGATCGGCCAGCACCCCGACCGCGCGGCCGGTGGCATTGGACGCGGCGCGAATTCGGTCGTAGGTGGCTTTGTGATCGGAGCGGTCACCGTGGCTGAAGTTCAGCCTCGCCACGTCCATGCCCGCCTCGACGAGGGCACGCACCATCTCATCGTTGTCGGTAGCCGGTCCGAGAGTACAAACAATTTTCCCGCGTCTGGTCACGACGCCCCAGCATAGCCGCCGTGCGCAGGCTTCTCGACCGATACACAACCGTGTGCTGACGATGTTCGCGTGAGGGACACCTATCGGACCGCCAGCGGTAACGCGGTGGGGTGAACAGGTTCCGGGAGATCGGATTCGCCCATCAGATGGACGTCGACGGCGTGGGCGACGCTGCGGCCTTCGGCGATCGCCCACACCACCAGAGAGGCGCCGCGGTGCGCGTCACCGCAGACGAAAACCCCGGGCGCGGACGTCTGCCAATCGGGTCCGCAACTGAGCGCGCCGCGTCGGGTGAGTTCCAATCCGAGCCCCTCCAGAAGCGGCATGTGCTCGACGCCCTTGAAGCCGATGGCCAGCAAAGCCAGGTCGCACGGCAACTCCAGCGAACCTCCGACCGGGGTGATGGTGCGCCGGCCGTCGACGGAGCGCGTTACCCGCACCTCGGCGATCTCTATCGCGCGAAGATTGCCGTCCTCGTCGCCGAGGAACCGTTGCACCGCGACCTCATAGCGGCGCAGGCCGCCCTCGGCATGGGCGGGCGAGGTGCGCAGCACCAGCGGCCAGGTCGGCCACGGCGTCACCGAGTCGTCGCGAAACTCGGGTGGCTCGGCGTTGTAGTCCAGCTGCGTCACCGAAGCGGCGCCCTGCCGGTGGGCGGTGCCCAGACAGTCCGCGCCGGTGTCGCCGCCACCGATGATGACAACGTGTTTGCCCGAGGCGCTGATCGGCGACGGACCGTCACCTTCGCACTCCCGGTTGGCGGGCACCAGATGCTCCATCGCCAGGTGTACCCCGCTGAGGTGGCGGCCTTCGACCTCGTTGTCGCGGGCCCGCAGGGCACCGACGGCGAGCACGACGGCATCGAAGCGGTTGCGCAGTTCCTCAACCGACACGTCCACCCCGACCTCGCAGTCGGTGACGAAACGCGTTCCCTCCGCTCGCATCTGGCTCAGGCGCTGGTTGAGCGTCGACTTCTCCAGCTTGTATTCGGGGATCCCGTAGCGCAACAGCCCGCCCAGCCGGTCGTCGCGCTCGTAGACCGTCACGTCGTGGCCCGCGCGGGTGAGCTGTTGCGCCGCGGCAAGACCCGCCGGACCGGAACCCACGACCGCCACGCTGCAACCCGTCGATATGGCCGCCGGCCGCGGCTCGACGGTACCGTCCATCCACGCCTGGTCGGCGATGGTCTGCTCGATACGCTTGATCGTTACGCTGCCGCCGGTTTTGTCGTCGGCGATGGACAGCACACAACCCGCCTCGCACGGCGCGGGGCAAAGCCGCCCGGTGAATTCCGGGAAGTTGTTGGTCGCGTGCAGCCGATCGCTGGCCGGGCGCCACCGGCCGCGTCGGACCAGGTCGTTCCACTCGGGGATGAGGTTGCCCAACGGGCAACCCGCCGCCCCCGAGTGGCAGAACGGGATTCCGCAGTCCATGCACCGGCGGGCCTGCTCGCTGACCTCCCCGGCCCGCTCGTGCGGATCCCGCAGCTCGTACACCTCGCGCCAGTCGCCGATGCGTTCGTCGACCGGCCTCTTTGCCGCCTCGATCTTCTCCACCTGCAAAAATCCCAGCGGGTCAGCCACGAGTCGCCTCCATGATGGCCGTGTCGACGTCACGCCCTTCCGCCTTCGCCATCCGGGTGGCTTGCAGCACCCGCTGGTAGTCGGTCGGCATGACCTTGGTGAATTGCGCACTGCGCCTGGGCCAGTCGGCCAGCACCGACGCCGCGACCGCGCTGCCGGTGTAGGTGGCGTGGCGGGCGATCACCTCCCGCAGCCATGTGAGGTCCTCGGGTTCGAGTCGCTGCAGTTCGACCATCGCCGTGTTCACCCGGGCCGGGTCCAGACCCAGCACGTAGGCGATTCCGCCGGACATGCCCGCCGCCATGTTTCGGCCGATGCGGCCCAGCACGACGACCCGCCCGCCGGTCATGTACTCGCACGCGTGGTCTCCGACCCCCTCGGCGACAGCCAGTGCACCGGAGTTGCGGGCGCAGAATCGCTCCCCGACCCTGCCGCGCAAGTAGACCTCGCCGGACGTGGCACCGTACAACAGCGTGTTGCCCGCGACAACGTTGTCCTCTGGCAGGAACAGCACGTCGTCGGGCGGGCGAACCACCACCCGGCCACCGGAAAGTCCTTTGCCGACGTAGTCGTTGGCGTCGCCGACGAGATCGATCGTGATGCCCGGCGGCAGGAACGCGCCCAGCGACTGCCCGGCCGAACCGGTCAGCTTCACCGTGATGGTGTCGGCCGGTAGACCCGCCGCCCCGTACCGCCGAGTGACTTCGGAACCCAGCAGGGTGCCGACCGTCCGGTTGACGTTGCGAACCGGCAACTCCAAGACGACCGCGTGCGCGTCTTCGAGCGCACCCTCGGCGAGTGCCACCAGCGTCTGGTCCAGCGCGTGATCGAGCCCGTGATCCTGGTCGCGCACGCGTCTGCGCTGAAGCGGCGCTGCGCCCTGCGCCGGGGTGGCGAAGATCGGAGTCAGATCAAGACCCGCACTCTTCCAGTGCGCCACTCCCGCTGCCGTGTCGAGCATCTCGGCATGGCCGACCGCCTCGTCGATGCTGCGGAACCCCAACTCCGCCAGGTACTTGCGAATGTCTTCGGCGACGAACCGGAAGAAGTTCTCGACGAACTCCGGTTTGCCGTTGAATCGCGCGCGCAGTTCCGGGTTCTGGGTCGCCACGCCGACGGGACAGGTGTCGAGGTGGCACACACGCATCATGACGCAGCCCGACACGATCAGCGGCACGGTGGCGAAGCCGAACTCCTCGGTGCCCAGCAGCGCCGCTACCATCACATCGCGTGCCGTGCGCATTCCCCCGTCGCACTGAACCGTGATGCGGTCGCGCAACCCGTTGAGCACCAATGTCTGCTGGGTGTCGGCAAGGCCGATCTCCCACGGCGCGCCGGCGTGTTTGAGCGAGGTCAGCGGTGCCGCGCCGGTCCCACCGTCGTAACCACTGATCAAGACGACGTCGGCGTGGGCTTTCGACACGCCGGTCGCCACCGTTCCGACCCCCACGGCGCTGACCAGCTTGACATGAACCCTCGCTTGCGAATTGGCGTTTTTCAGGTCGTGAATCAGCTGGGCCAGATCCTCGATCGAATAGATGTCGTGGTGCGGGGGCGGGGAGATCAGGCCTACTCCCGGCGTGGAGTGCCGGGTCTTGGCGATGCTCGGGTAAACCTTGTAGCCCGGAAGTTGTCCGCCCTCGCCGGGTTTGGCGCCCTGAGCCATCTTGATCTGGATATCGGAGGCGTTCACCAGGTAGTCGCTGGTGACACCGAACCGGCCGGACGCGACCTGCTTGACCGCGCTGCGGCGACGCGGGTCGTACAGACGGTCGGTGTCTTCGCCGCCCTCGCCCGAGTTGGACCGGCCGCCCAGATTGTTCATCGCGATCGCCATGGTCTCGTGCGCCTCGGCCGAGATCGAGCCGTAGCTCATCGCACCGGTGTTGAACCGGGTGCAGATCGAATCGACCGATTCGACCTCAGAAAGCGGCACGGGTTCGCGCACACCGGTCTTGAAGGTGAACAGACCGCGTAGCGTTCCGCCCTCGGCGGACAGCCGATCCACCTCCGCGGAGTACTTCGCAAAGATGTCCTGACGCCCTGTCCGGGTCGAATGCTGCAGCAGGAAAACGATTTCCGGGGTGAACAGATGCAGTTCGCCATCACGGCGGAACTGGTATTCGCCGCCGACCGACAGGCGCCGGTGCGCCCGCTCGGTCGGGTTCTCCGGATAGGCCCGACGATGACGGAACCGCACCTCCTCGGCGATCACGTCGAGGCCCACCCCACCCAGCTGGCTGACGGTTCCCGACAGGTATTCGTCGACAAGCGCGCGGTCCAGACCGATTGCCTCGAAAGCCTGCGCGCCGGTGTAGGACGCGACCGTCGAGATGCCCATCTTGCTCATCACCTTCATGACGCCTTTGCCGAGCGCCTTGAGGTAGTTGCGCACGGCCGTCTCGGTCTGGATACCGGTCAGCTCGCCCTCGCGGATCAGGTCCTCGATCGACTCGAACGCCAGATACGGGTTGACCGCCGCGGCGCCATAGCCGATCAGCAGCGCGACGTGGTGGACCTCCCGGGCGTCACCGGTCTCGACAACCAGCGCGACCTTGGTGCGTTCCTTGGTGCGGACCAGATGATGGTGGACGGCGGCCACGGCCAGCAGCGACGGGATCGGCGCCCGGGTGTGGTCGGAGTCTCGGTCGGAGATCACCAGCGTACGAGCGCCTTTGGCGATCTGATCGGAGGCGCGGAGGCGCAGATCCTCGATGGCCTCAGCCAGACCCGTACCACCGCGCTCGACATCGTAGAGTGCGTGCAACACCGCGGTGCGCAGGCCGGGATGCTCGCCGTCGTCGTTGATGTGCACGATCTTGTTCAGTTCGTCGTTGTCGAGCACCGGCCACGGTACTCGGATCTGCCGGCAGGACGCCGCGGTGGGTTCCAGCAGATTCTGTTCGGGACCCATCACCCGGGCCATCGACGTGACGATCTCCTCGCGGATGGCGTCCAGCGGCGGGTTCGTCACCTGCGCGAACATTTCGATGAAGTAGTCATAGAACTGCCGCGAACGTGCAGAGAGCACGGCGGCGGGTGTGTCGGTGCCCATCGAGCCCAACGGTTCGGTCCCGGATGCGGCCATCGGGGCGAGCAGGATCCGCAGATCCTCCTCGGTGTAGCCGAAGGCGATCTGGCGTCGCACCACCGAATCATGGTTGGGTTGCACCCGGGCGCGGTCCGGCAGTGTCTTAAGGTCCAGCAACCCGGAGTGCAGCCACTCCGCGTAGGGCTTGGCGGCCGCGAGCTCCTCCTTGATCTCGTCGTCGGAAACGATCCGGCCCTGCGCGGTGTCGATGAGAAACATCCGGCCGGGCTCCAGCCGACCCTTGGCCACCACCTCCGCCGACGGCACGTCCAGGACGCCGGCCTCACTGGCGAGGATGACGCGGTCGTCGATGGTCCGCCACCAGCGGCCGGGCCGCAATCCGTTGCGGTCCAGCACCGCCCCGACGACGGTTCCGTCGGTGAACGTCACGCAAGCCGGGCCGTCCCAGGGCTCCATGACCGACGCGTGGAACTGACAGAAGGCACGCCGCCGGGGGCTCATGGTCGTGTTGTTCTCCCACGCCTCCGGGATCATCATCATCACCGCATGCGGAAGGCTGCGGCCCCCGAGATGCAGCAGTTCCAGCGTCTGGTCGAAGGACGCCGAGTCAGACGCGTCCGGTGTGCAGATGGGCGACAGCCGTGACAAGTCACCGCCGATATGCGTGCTCGAGAGCATGGCCTCGCGGGCATGCATCCGATTGCGATTGCCGCGCACGGTGTTGATCTCGCCGTTGTGCGCGACAAAGCGGAACGGGTGCGCCAGCGGCCAGGACGGGAAGGTGTTGGTGGAGAACCGGCTGTGCACGATGGCGATCGCGCTCATACACCGTTCGTCGCGCAGGTCCGGGAAGTACTTGGGCAGCTGCATCGTGGTGAGCATGCCTTTGTAGGTCATGGTCCGGCTGGACAGCGAGGCGAAGTACACCCCGGTGCCCGCTGCATCGACGTCCGCGGTGACATGGCCGGCCCGTTTGCGCAACGGGTAGACGAGGCGGTCGAGTGCGAGGCCGGACGGGCGAGCGCCGTCGCCTTCGGGCGCGGCCACGAAGAATTGGGCCATAAAAGGCATGCAGCCGAGTGCGGTCGGGCCGATCCCCGCGCCGCCGGGATCGACCGGCACCGCGCGCCACCCGAGCACGTCGATACCCTCGTCGGCTGCGATCGCCTCGACGCGCTGCCGGGCCGCGGCGCGCGCGACCGGGTCCTGCGGCAGGAAGCAGATCCCGGCGGCGAACATGTTCGCGCCGTCCGGCGCGGGCGGCGGCAGCTCGAAGTCGGCCACCTCCCGGAGCAGCTCGACAGGCAGCTGCAGAAGGATGCCCGCGCCGTCGCCGCTGTTGGGCTCGGCGCCGGCCGCACCGCGATGTTCGAGGTGCCCCAGGGCGACCAGTCCGTCGCTGACGATCGCGTGAGAACGCCGCCCCCTGACGTCGGCGACCATCGCCACACCGCACGAGTCGTGCTCATCCTCGGGGTTGTAAAGTCCCTGGGCTTTCGGTAGTGCCGAGAACAGCATCTGTGAAGCACCTCCGCAGTCGGGCCTACGGGGACGCGAGAGTCGCTGAATGAGCTGGCGAACGGGTTTCTCGGCGGGCCGCAGTCTGACGTCTGACATCCGGGACTGCACCGGCCCGAGCGTGGCGGGCACGGCACCGGGTCGACGCGCCACCGTCGCCGAGTGTATCAGCGGCGCCGCGCCGCTACCCGTCGAGAACGATGGGGACCAGCGGGAAGCCCGGAAGGTTGCGGACCACGGTCCACGTGACCAGCAGGCCCGCCATCACAGTGACAGCCGCGGTGGTGAGCACCGGCCGCCCGAGGCGGCGGCGCACCAGCACCCAACCCGCCACCGCGGGTAACGCGAACAGCAGGAAAACGTTGTCGGCGACCGCGGCGGCCAGGTCGGCGTGCAGGAGATCGTGCGCCATCCGCAGTCCCCCGCAGGCCGGACAGTTCCACCCCGTGAGCAATTTGAACGGGCACGGCGGGAACGGGGAGCCACGACGGTGCGGGTCGATCAAGCCGACGTACGCAACGGCGCCCACCAGGAGGGCGCCGGTCGCCGGCACGGCGTAGCGAGGGCGGCGGGGCAGCGGCGAGAGTTCAGGCGCCATCGCGCAGCGGGCGGCCGTCCTTGTCAGCGACGCTGCCCGAGAAGATCATGACGGCGTCGACGATTCCCCAAATGAACGCTCCGACCCCACATGTGACGATGCCCACCACCAACTGGATGACGCCATAGCTCGTGTGGCCGAGGTAGATACGCCCGAAGCCGACGAATCCGACCAGGCCGATGAGCTGGAGCAACCCCGCGATGACCTTCGACTTGTCCGACAGCGGTTGCCCCGTCAGGTGATCTCGCCCGTAAGGCGCTGTCGGATCGTAGTAGTAGCTGCCCTGTGGCGGGGGAAAGCCCGGCGGGGGGTACGTCCCTGAGGGTGGGGGGAAAGCCGGCGGAGGGTATGCCCCTGGGGGCGGGAAATCGCCTGGTGGAGGGTATTCCCAGCTCGGCGGGGGCGGGGCACCGTTGTGCGGGTCGGTGCCGCGCTCAGGATCGGTCATGTCTTTCAGGATGCCAGAAGCGCTTGTCGGGTCGCCGGAGTGAACCGGCGGCGTCGCAGCCAATCTTGAGGTTGACGTGGTACTCAGAGCGCAGACTCGCCGATTGGCCTTGCCCTGGCCTCGATTGCGGGGGCGGGCAGCGGGCGTCCCGCCTGGCGGCGGCCGGTTCGCTCAACCCCGGCCGCGGAAGATCCGGCGGAAACGGGACCCACGCCCCGGAGCGGCGTCGGAGGACTCCTCGGGGGTTCCCGCCGAGGTCTCCTCAGGAACGGCGTCGGAGGAGACCACCGCGTCGCTTTCGCCCGCGGATTCGCCCGGCTCGTCGAGCGGCCCCGCTTCGGTGATCACTTCCTCCGCATGCACAACGATCACCTCCGGCGGGGCGTCGCAGGAGTATACGACGACCATCTCGGCCTTCGGCGAGGCCGAGCCAACCGCCTCGACTGCGTCGCCGACTTCGCCGGGCAACGTCTGCTCTGTCGGCGGGTCGAACGATTCCGCCTGCTCGGAGACCGGGCCGCCGGTCACGTCGGGCGCAACGCCTTCGAAGGCTTCCTCATCGACCGGATCGTGATCCTCGTCGATCACCGCTTCCTCGGCGGCCGTCTCGACCTCGACGCCGGGCGACCACGCCTCGGCCTCGACGATGGACTCGTCCTCCGGATCGATCTCGACGTCGTCGGCGTCTTCGGATATCGCCAGCGGTCCCGCGTCCTCTTCGGATGTCTCGGGATCGACGTGGAATTCTTCAGCCACGCCGGCGGGCTCGTCCACGTCGCCCTCGTCCTGGTCCTCTTCCGACGAGCCCGAGTCGACGTCGTCGAGTTCTGGATCGTCGAAGAAGAACTCCGCTTCGTCTTCGGCCGAGAACGCGTCGTACTGGTCGTCTGTCCCAGACGCGGTGTCCTCCCGGCCCGCGACCGCGGCGACGGCGACACCACCGGCACCGGATGCGACCGTGGCGAGTTCCCGCGCCAATTCCTCTGCCGTCTCGTCGGTCTCGACCGCCTTGCCGCGCAGGGTCTGGGGATCTTCGCGGCCCTTCGGAGCCAAGATGATGTACACGATCGCACCGAGGAAGACCAGTGTGGCCGTGTAGGAGTTGATTCGGATGCCTTCGATGTGCGTCGCGGTGTCGTCGCGCAGAAGTTCCACGCCGAACCGGCCCACGCAGTAGAGCGCGACGTAGGACGCGAACAACCTGCCATGCCCGATGGTGAACCGCCGGTCGATCAGGATCAGGATGACGAAAACCAGGACGTTCCATAGCAGTTCATAGAGGAACGTCGGATGCACGGTCGCGAAGACCTGCCCGGTCGACACGCCGTTGACCGCATGCACGTCGATGCTTCCCGACGGGTCGCGCCGCAGAAAGATCTCCATCCCCCACGGCAGGTCGGTCGGCCGCCCGTACAGCTCCTGGTTGAAGTAATTGCCCACCCGCCCGATCGCCTGGGCTAGGACAATGCCGGGCGCTATCGCGTCGCCGAACGCCGGCAGGGGTATTCCGCGCATACGGCACCCGATCCAGGCCCCGACGCCGCCCAGCGCAACGGCACCCCAGATCCCCAGTCCGCCCTGCCAAATCTGCAGTGCCGCAACCGGCCCCGCGCCATCCGGGCCGAAGTAGGTCTTCCAGTCCGTCGCCACGTGGTACAGCCGGCCGCCGATCAAACCGAACGGTACCGCCCACAGGGCGATGTCGTAGATGACTCCCCTCTCGCCGCCGCGAGCCACCCAGCGCCGGTCGCCGATCACCAGGGCGACGACGATCCCGATGAGGATGAAAATGGCGTAGGCGCGTATCGGAATGGGACCGAGGTACCACACGCCACGCGCCGGGCTGGGAAAGGACGCCAATATCGTGGTGGTCACGCACTCACCTTCTGCCTTACCCCCTGTGCCAATTCCCCCGCCAGAGCCTGCACCGCGCAAAGACCACCGTCCAGCGCCGATACCAAGGCCGATCCGACGATCACGCCGTCAGCATAGGATGCGATCTCCGCGGCATGCTGGCGCGTTCGCACTCCCAGGCCCACCGCGACCGGAATGTCGGATATCTCCCGGACCCTCTCGACCAGCTGCGGAGCGGCGGTCGACACCGCGTCGCGCGCGCCGGTCACGCCCATGATCGATGCGGCGTAGACGAAGCCACTGGATGCCTCGACGGTCGCCGCCAGTCGTTGCGGGGTCGACGACGGCGCGAGAAGGAAGATCCGGTCCAGGCCGTGCCGGTCGGAGGCCTGCAACCACTCCCCGGCCTCGTCGGGAATGAGGTCGGGGGTGATGATGCCCAGGCCGCCCGCCGCGGCCAGATCCCGGGAGAAGGCGTCGACACCGTAGCGCAGCACCGGATTCCAGTAGGTCATCACCACCGCGCGACCACCCGCCCCGGAGATCGCTTCCACCGCGGTCAACGCGTCGCGCACCCGCACTCCGGCCCGCAGCGCGGCCTCGGTGGCCCGGGCGATGGTGGGGCCGTCCAGGCCGGGATCGGAGTATGCGACGCCGACTTCGATGATGTCGCAACCCGATTCGACGAGCCCGACCATCGCTTCGACGGAGGTTTTCACGTCGGGGTAGCCGGTCGGCAGATAGCCGATCAGCGCGGCACGACCGTCCCTGCGGCATTCATTGAAAATCGTTGCCAGCCCACTGGTTTCAGCCATGGCCGCGGCCCTGGTCATCGAGCAGGCCGAACCACTTCGCCGCCGTCTCCACATCCTTGTCACCGCGACCGGACAGGTTCACCACGATCAGCGCGCCGTCACCCAGCTCTTGACCCAGCTTCAACGCGCCGGCCACCGCGTGTGCCGACTCGATCGCCGGGATGATGCCCTCGGTCAGCGACAGCAGCCGGAAGGCCTCCATGGCCTCGGTGTCGGTGATCGGGCGGTATTCGGCGCGGCCGGTGTCCTTGAGGTACGCGTGCTCGGGTCCCACGCCCGGATAGTCCAGCCCGGCCGAGATCGAATGCGATTCGATGGTCTGCCCGTCGTCGTCCTGCAGGAGGTAGGAGTAGGAGCCCTGGAAGGCACCGGGCGACCCGCCGGTGAAGGTCGCCGCGTGCCGGCCGGTCTCGACGCCGTCACCGGCCGCCTCGAAGCCGATCAGTCGCACACCAGGGTCGTCGATGAAGGCGTGGAAAATACCGATGGCGTTCGAGCCGCCCCCGACGCACGCGGTGACCGCATCCGGTAGCCGCCCGGCCTGCGCGCGGACCTGCGCTCTGGCCTCCAGGCCGATGATCCGCTGGAAGTCGCGAACCATCGCCGGGAACGGGTGCGGGCCGGCCGCTGTCCCGAAGCAGTAGTAGGTGGTGTCGGCATTGGTGACCCAGTCCCGGAACGCCTCGGTGATGGCGTCTTTCAATGTCTTGGACCCTGTACTCACCGAGACGACTTCGGCTCCCAGCAACCGCATCCGCGCGACGTTGAGCGCCTGGCGCTCGGTGTCGATTTCACCCATGTAGATGACGCATTCGAGGTCCAGCAACGCACACGCGGTCGCGGTGGCCACCCCGTGCTGGCCCGCACCCGTCTCCGCGATCACCCGTGTCTTGCCCATGCGGCGCGCCAGCAGCGCCTGCCCGAGCACATTGTTGATCTTGTGGGAACCGGTGTGGTTGAGGTCTTCTCGCTTGAGGAACAGCCGCGCCCCGCCGGCTTCGCGGGAAAGCCGTGTCGCTTCGTATAGCGGCGACGGGCGCCCGGTGTAGTGCGTTTGCAGCCGATCGAGCGTGTCGAGGAACTCCTGATCGGAGCGCACCTTGTCGTAGGCGGCCGTGACCTCTTCGATGACCGCCATCAGGGCCTCGGCGACGAAGCGGCCTCCGTACACGCCGAAGTGTCCGCGGTTGTCGGGGTCGTGACCACTGGGTTCGGCGATCGCCGCGCTGGTCCGCGGAAGGCCGGGGGTCGACGTATCTG
>CAZEHT010000035.1:17881-33832 GCA_964511995.1 uncultured Mycobacterium sp. | reverse complement strand
GGGCGCACCATCGGGCTGGCATCCGGACACGGTGACGCGGTCGAGAACGGCCAGCATGTGTTTGCCGGCTGCTACGAGAACGTCTTTCGTTACCTGGATTCGATCGGCACCCGGCACCTGTTGGAGTTCCCCGACGAGTTCGGTGTGCGCTACCCCGGTGGCCACGTGGAGAGGTTCGGCCTGCGGCCGCACCATGCGCGCCGCACGTTGGCCGGCCGCGTCAAAGGATTAGGGCTGTCGACACTGTTGCGGACCGCTCCCGCTTGGGCCCGACTGGTGCGAGACGTCGCCCGCTTCGATGACGCACTCGACGACATCACCGTCGACGAGTGGTTGGACCGCCTCGGCTTCCCCGCAGCAGTACGCCGAATCATGCTCAACTCCATGGTGATCGGCCTGCTCAACGAGCAGCCGCAGCTGGCATCGGCGCACGCGTTCGCCGCGCTGCTGCGTACCGGTGCCGACCGTGCCCGGCGCGGCGGCCCGGCGGCGGTGCGCATCGGCTATCCCACCGTCGACCTCGACACGCTCTACCTGGCCGGGGCGCGGAAGGTGCTGGCCGATCGCGGGGTAAACGTGCGGCTGCGCACCCGCGCGATGTCGGTGCAGGTTCGCGACGGGCGGGCGGCTGGGGTCCGGTTGGCCGACGACTCGGTCGTCGACGCCGACGCGGTGGTGCTGGCGGTCCCGTCGTGGAATCTGCGGTCGCTGCTGGACGAGGTGCCGGGTTCCGAGGACATCCGGTTGGCCGCCAAAGCGCTCGAGCCGATCCCGATCATGAACGCCTATGTGTTGCTCGACCGTCCGCTGGGCACCGTCGCACCGTGGGAGTCGTTGCTGGACAGCGATATCGGCTGGGTGTTCGACCGCGACCACATGCACGGCCCGCGCTCCGACGGCAACCATCTCTACGCGCTCACCACGTGTGCCGCCTATGACTTGATGCCGCTGAAGAACGCGGAAGTTGCCGATCGTCTGGTGGCCGCCCTGCGGGCCAGTTATCCGGCCGCGCGCGACGCCGAGGTCGTCGACATCACCGTGGTGCCCTGGCCGAAGGCCACCTTCTCGTCCCGGGTGGGCATGTCCACCATCCGTCCCGGTAACCGCACCGAGTTGCCGAACCTCGCGCTGGCCGGGGACTGGACCCACAACGACTGGCCGACCACCATGGAGGGCGCAGCCCAAAGTGCTTCCCGCGCAGTCGAACTCGTCGACGCCGAGTTGCGGGCTATACCGGTGGTCTAGCGACTAATCGCGGTCAGGCAGCGGAAGCACTGTCTCGACGGTGTCGAACTGCCCGGGCTTCTTCGTGTACCCGGAATGACCGCCGGGATCGGAGAACTGATCCCCGCTGCCGTGGGTATTGGCGCGGACATCGCCGACCGGAACGACCCGGGGACGCCGGTAGTTTTCCACCATGGACATGCTCCTCCCTAACCGTGTGAGCACATGTTAGGTGCCGGTTGGCGCAGCCCATCGGTGAATTCCGAATCCGCCCGGAAGGCTTCATATTTCGTTCAGGAATTGCGGCGTTCCCACGTAGCGCAGATGCCGTAACCAAACCTCGATCTGCACCGCGCTGTGGAACTGGGCGATGCCGGCGGTGCGCCCGACAGTGGCGCGGTCGACTGCGGTGGCCCACCGGGGACCGTCAACATAGCCGCGGGTCACCAGTTCCGAATCCTGCTGGAGGTAGTCTCGCCAGGCCGCGTGGCGCTCCAAGCCCCCGAAGATCGCGGCGTCGATGCCGGGTTTCGAACGTCGTCGCAGCGTCACGGGGCTCACCACGCCGCGGAACGCATAGCGCTGCACCGCGCGGTCGATGCGCGGATCCACACCGATATGCCAAGGAGTTGCCAGGGCAAGGTCCACCAACGGCGGGGCCAACAGTGGTGCCCGGACTTCGCCGGCCCGGGCACCGGATGCGTGGATGCCGCGCACGGCTTCGGCACTGAGCATTATTCCTTCGAGGATGGCCTGTTGGTGCACCGACGAGGCTCGAATCGGTCCGGTTGCGCGCGAGCGGCGGTCCAATCCCCGTTCCACGACAAAGTCGTGATCCAGCCATGGCGCCTTGACCGCCACCGAGGCGTGCGGTTCCATCGTGAGAACTTCGCCGCGGCGCCAGGCCCGGTGCGCGTCGACGGCCGCACGTCGCAGCCAGAAGGCCGTCGGCCGCTTCATGTCCATGTTTTGTGTCCATCTGGCGGACTCATGCAAAAGAGTGCGCCACCGACCGGTGCGCATCAAGTCCGCGAGGTACCAGGGCAGCAGTCCGCCGAGAAAGACAGCGTCACCGCCCTCACCGCTGATGATCACCTGTGCTCCGACCCCGGCGGCCGCCCGGTCTTCGGCGGCGCTCAACGCCCAGTTGAGGATTCGGCGTGACGGCGCGGGCAGGAACCGGCCGAAGTCAGGCCCGTCGACGAAATATCCGTGCCGGACCGCGTCGATGGGGTGCCAGGGTGCCGGAGTTTCGGCCAAAGCCGCCTGTATCCAGGGGGTTTCGTCGCTCTGTGGATCGTCGGGGTAGATGAAGCTGAGGGCATGCACGTCGGCGCTGCGTGCAAGCACCGCCAGCAGGGTGGAAGAATCGAGTCCACCTGACAGTTCCACGGCGATTGGGCCGGCGGTGCCCGCCGCGACGACCACCCGTTCGACGGTCGACCGCAGGCGTTCCTGATGATCGGCAAATGAGATGTCCACCGTCGCCCCGGCCGGTCGCCAACCACCGTGTACCGCGAACTTGTCGGCCGTCCAGGTCGCGTACTGGCCGGCCGTCAATCGGATGATGTCGGCGTAGGGCGTTCGGGGGCCGAGATGTCGGCCGCTGCTGAGCACGTCGGCGATGTAGTCCTCGTCGAGTCGACGCCACGCGGCCGTTTCGGTGGCCAGCAGTCCGAGGTCGGTCGATATCGTCACCGTGTCGCGTTGCCGACAGCAATAGACCGGCCGCAGACCCATTCGATCGGCGACGACGGCGACCTCGGCCCGGCACGACAGGACCGCCGTGTATTCACCCAGAACGTGCTCGGTGATCTCGCCCCGCCACCGTCGCCAGGCGGCTTCGAGAAGCTCCGCGGCTCCGGCATCCGAGTCGAGCCCCAGACGGCTGCGCAGCGCAGTGGGCTCGGCGAGGTAGCCGTGAAACCACACCTCGTGTCGGCCGGCCGTCACCGGCTTCGGCCAGCCGCGCACCAGCTGTGGCGCGTCCCGTCGGATCGATATCAGGAATCCGGTGCGCATCATGCGCGCTGTATCTCGGTGAACTGGCGCAGGAAGCTCGGGCCGTCCAGGACGGGTCGGCCATGCAGTTCGACCCAGGCATGCGCGAGGAACGGGTACATCGCGACGCCGATGACGTGTATGGCGGGCCACCCCGAGGTTCTTAGGAACCGCGTCAGCGCAAGTGAGCGTGGCAGGCAATCCAGGGGTGCCTCGCGTGCCGGATAGAAGTTCTCGGCCTTGCAGAACACTGCGATGACGCGGTCCGCGTCGATCCTCGGAGACGAGGTGTCTGCGGGACGAGCGGTGGAACTCGCATAGGCAACCGCGAAGCCCCTGCGCAGCCCCCGCGCGACGTGGACGCGCTCGGCCAGCGCCCGTCCTGTCGACGCTCGTCGCCGGATGATCGGCACCGCCGCCGGGCTCGCCCGGCCGGGCACCGGTGTCAGGCGCTGGGCGGCGAGTTGCTCGGCTGCGAAATCAGCCAGATCGGTCGAGACCACCGAGGCAGCCACCCCGTATCGTTGCGCAATCGCGCCGGGGTCACGCAGATCCGGGCTGCGCAGCAACTGCATCCACATCAGTGTCGCAATTTCGTCGAGTACGTGGTACTCGCCGGCCGACAGGTCCAACAGCACGAGTCGTTCGGACACCAAGGCGGAGCGCAGGTTCGGCCCGCGGTACAGCTGCGGAAGACGCGAGAGCGCCGAAGACCCGGCAATCCCGTCGCGCATGGTGTGCAACCTACCGCGGTGCTTGCACCGGAACCGCGGGCGGCTGATCAGGGGGACCGGGCAATATGGCGGGCGACCTCGCCCGCGGCCCGGATTCCGGAGCGCACCGCGCCGTCGAGGAAACCGGTCCACTCGTCGGCGGTCTCGGTGCCGGCCCAGAAGATCGGGCCCACCGGTTTGCGCAGCCATGGTCCCACGCTGCTCCATGATCCGGGTGGCACCGCGGCCGTCGGCCCGCCGGGCGCGAACGGCTCGGTGCCCCAGGAGTGGTCGAGATAGTCGATCGGTGTCAGTGCCTCGTCGCCGAACAGTGCCGCGAATCCCGCCAGCGCGCTGTCCCGTCGCCGCTGCGCCGGCCAGCGGTCGAACTCGCGGGAGTCCACGAAACCCAACAGCACTCCCGGCCCGTCGTCGCGCGGACTCACGTCGAACGTGACGAACACCGGGCCGGTGTCGGACAACCCTTGCCCCGAGCGGCCGTCGGTCCGCCAGAACGGGGTGTCGTAGACGGCGTAGGCCTTGCTCAACGAGCCCTGCGGCCATTGCCGCATCAGCCGGTGATGCTCGGTCGGCAGGTCGGGGGAGAAGACGATCGTCCCGCGGTGCGCAGGCGGGACGGCGACCACGACGGCAGCCGCCGTTATGCTGCCGGCGGTGCTCACGACGGTGACCCCGGCATCGTCGTGCTCGACGGCGGTGACAATCGCCTCCAACTCCACGCGGTCGCCGAGTGCTTCGGCCATCCTGAGTGCGATCTGCTGGGTGCCGGCGGGGAACCGGTCCTGTTGCGCCCCGCCGACGGTGTCGAGCATCCGGTCCAGCCCGCCGGCGGCCTTCACATAGCGCACCGCGTGCAGCATCGACACCTCGGCGGGTTCGGCGCCCCAGGTGACCCGGGACGTGATCGCCATCAGGTCCATGGTGGTCGTCGACGCGCGCACCGAGCGCAGCCAGTCCTGCAGCGACATCCCGTCCAGCTTCCGCGCGTGCGGCGCGGTCCAGGGCTCGGCGATCCGAACTCGGCGGGCCAGCCGGCCGAATCGCCACCGCACCCGTGCCACGTTGAGCAGCCCGCCGATCGACAGCGCCGGAATGGTTCCCGAATACGACCGCACGCTGCCGCGCCAGTTGATCAGGTTCTTGCCGTCGTGGTAGGTGGGTGTGGTCGGGCATCCGAGTTCGGCGGCCAGCGCGATCACCGCCTCCTGGGTGGGTCCGACGAAGGTGCCGCCCAGATCGACGGGCAACCCGGCCACGGCGGCCGTGTGGGAGCGACCGCCCACCCGGCCGCGGCCCTCCAGGACGACGACGTCGTAGCCACGGCGGGTCAGATCCCGGGCCGCCGTCAGGCCGGCGAAACCCGCACCCACCACGACGACGTCGGCACGCTCCCGCACGGGGCCACCCTATCCGCGGACCTTCAGTACCACCTTGCCGCGGGCTGTCCGGTTCTCCAGCGATGCGATCGCCGTGCCGGCCCGTTCCAGTGGATGGACCTGTGGTTTCGGCGCGGCCACCTTCCCCGATGCCAGCAACGCCCCGAGTTCGTCCCACTGCTCGGCCAGATAGCCGGGATGACGCATCGTCCAAGCGCCCCAACCGACGCCGACGGCATCAATGTTGTTGAGCAGCAACCGATTTGCTTTGACCGTCGGGATCTCGCCGCCGGTGAAGCCGACCACCAGCAAACGGCCGGCCGGAGCCAGGGACCGCAGCGAGTCGGTGAATCGGTCACCGCCGACGGGGTCCAGCACGATGTCGACGCCGCGGCCGCCCGTCAGTGCCATCGCCGCGTCCTTGAAACCGTCAGCGAGTACGACGTCGTCGGCGCCGGCGGCCTTCGCGACCTCGACCTTGTCCTGCGTCGACACCACCGCAATGGTGCGCCCGGCCCCGAGTGCCGGAGCCAGCCGCAGCGCGGAGGTGCCGATGCCGCCAGCGGCACCGTGCACCAGCACCGTCTCGCCGGGCGTCAGCCGCCCCCGGGTGCGCAGAGCGAAATGCACGGTCAGGTCGTTGAACAGCACCCCGGCGCCGGCCTCGAACGAGATGTCGTCGGGCAGAGCGAACACCCGCTCCGGCGGCAGCAGCACGACCTCGGCCATGCCGTCGGTGATCATCGTCAGCCCGAGCACACGGTCACCGGCGACGACGTGAGCGCCGTCGGGTGCGCTGCGCACCACCCCGGCCACCTCGCCGCCGGGGATGAAGGGCAGCGTCGGTTTGTACTGGTAGAGGCCCCGGCTGAGCAGGGCGTCCGGAAACGCCACGCCGGCCGCGTACACGTCGATGAGCACACCGTCGCCGCCCGGTTCCGCCACGTCATCGACCGAGACCGAGTCCGGACCGTCGAGTCTGGTGATCTGAACTGCGCGCATGCCCGCAACCATAGCGATTTGTGGAGTCCGGGCCGCGGCCGGCACCGGCGAGACTTCACAAATGGTTCAGTCGGCGACTGGCTCCCGAGCGGGACTTGGGCGACGACGGCGATGGCATGGCGGAATTATCGATTCCGGTCATCTTTGCAATGCGATCTGGAAGCCTTGCAAGCTGGATCGGCATTGTTGAGACTGGAGGCCTGGATGCCCCGAACGCTGCCCCTGACGTGGGGAGACGAAATAATTCTGCATCTGGAGTCGGCCTCGGATCCATGGAACATCCAGGTGGAGATCGGCGACACGCAGCGCATCGACCTCGCGAAACTCGAGGCCGCGGTGCACGTTGCGTGCATGGCCCACCCCCTTGCGCGCGCGCGGCTCGTTCTCGCGGAGGCCCACGAGACGTTCGACCAATGGGAGATCATCGACGACCTGGCACCGATGTCGATCCCCGTCGTGGACTGCCCCGACGACGCAACGCTGGCCCGACTGCGCACCGATTTCTACTCGCCGCCGTTCCCGGTGCACGAGGCGCCGACGCTTCGTGTGCAGGTCGCCCGCAGGCCGCACGGCGACCTGGTTCAGATCATCGCGGCGCATGCCGCGGTCGACGGCATTGGCATCCTGCGACTGCTCCGCTCGATCACCGACGCATATCGGGGGAAGGCCGAACCCCCCCCACCCCTGCCCCTGGAAGAGGCGCGGGATCTCAAGAAGCAGCTGCGCTCGGAAACCTACTCCGAGTTCGCAAGCCGGGTCCTGGAAGGTGGGCGCAAGCTGAAGGACGCCGCGACAGCGCCGGCCCGAGTAGCGCCGGACGCCGCGGACAGCCGAACGGGATCGGGTTTCGCGCACCGCACGATCGATCCGGAGCGGGTCGCCGAACTGAACGCCCGGAGACCGGAGGGCACGACGATCAACGACATGCTGATCGGCGCGGTCGGGATCGCGGTCGAGGAATGGAACCGGCAACACAACGATGAGGCCGACAAAGTCATGGTGTTCATGCCCGTCAACCTCAGGCCCGCCGAATGGTCGACCGACATTGTCAGCAACATGTTCTCCTACGTCAGCGTGTCGACGATGGCCAGTGACCGGACCGATCTCGCCTCCGCGGCTCGGGCCGTCGCGGAGCAGACGGACCCGATCCGGCGGGCGCCTCGTGCGGGAGGCACGCAAACCCTGCTGCGGTTGATCTCCCCGCTGCCGCTCGGCGTCAAGAGGCGCATGCCCGAACTGCTTGAGCTCACCGGAAACAGGTTCGTCGACACCGCCGTGGTGTCCAATCTGGGCAGGCCCAAGGAGTTGGCGTCGTTCTTCGGTGACTACCCGAGCGAGTTCTACTTCACGCCTCCGTACTGGAGCGCAGCGGCGATATCGATCGGGGTGATAACGGTGGGCGGGACGCTGAATCTCGGCCTGCGGCACCGCCTCAGCACACTGGACGCGGCGGCCGGAAATCGGTTGGCGGACCTCGTTGTCGCCACCCTGACCCAGCGAACAGGATCGGACGCCCGATGAGGGCCGTGAGTTGTCTTGACGGCACCTTGTCGGTGATCGACCTGCCCACCCCGCAGCCCGCCGCCGGCCAGCTGCTGCTCGACGTACGCCGTTGCGGAATCTGCGGATCCGATCTGCACGGCCGGGTGCATGCCGACGAACTCAACGAGGTCATGCGCGCGGTCGGCTACGACGGTTCCATGCGCAGTGACACCCCGGTGGTACTCGGACACGAATTCTGCGGTGAGGTCGTGGAACGCGGTCGCGGAGTGGGTAGGGCCTTCGCGCCGGGCACCGCGGTGGTGTCGTTCCCGTTGCTGCGGGCCCAGGGCGCCGTGCACCTCACCGGGCTGTCCCCGTATGCGCCAGGCGGGTACGCCGAACGGGTGCTCGCCGAGGCGTCGCTGAGCTTCGCCGTGCCCAACGGCCTCGACCTGGACACCGCCGCGCTGACCGAACCGATGGCGGTGGCGTTGCACGCGGTGCGGCGCAGCGGAATCGGGCGCCGGGAAAAGGCGGTCGTCATCGGCTGCGGCCCAGTGGGTTTGGCGGTGATCTGTCATCTGGCGGCAATGGGTGTCGGCACCATCGTCGCCAGTGACTTCTCCCCGGCGCGGCGGGCGTTGGCCGTGCGCTGCGGGGCCCACGTCGTGGTCGACCCCGCGCAGGATTCGCCGTATGCGGCGGTGGGCAAGCGCGCCATCACCGCGGCGCCCGAGCTCTACGAACTCGGTGTCGGATCGATGGAGAAGATGCGCAAGGTTCCCGGCTGGGTGCACCTGTACCGGGTCGCCGACAGGCTGGGGGCGGCCGCGCCCAAGCGTCCGGTGATCTTCGAATGTGTCGGTGTGCCGGGCATGATCGACGGCATCATCGCCGCCGCACCGGTGGGCTCCCGCGTCGTGGTCGCGGGCGTCTGCATGGAACGCGACCAGCTGCGTCCGGCGCTGGCCATCGGCAAGGAGATCGACCTGCGGTTCTGCCTCGGCTACACGCCGCTGGAGTTCCGCGACACCTTGCACATGTTGGCCGACGGCAAGGTTGACGCGTCCGCACTGGTGACGGGGACGGTCGGGCTCGACGGGGTGAACGCGGCGTTCGATGCGCTCGCGGATCCCGAGAAGCACGCGAAGATCCTGATCGATCCGCACAGCTCGACGCTGTCGCCCTGATCCGCGCCGCCCGTCGAGTTCTGGGGCCAAGGCCGAGTGCCGACTGTGCAGCTTTTCGGTGGAAATTCGGCGAAATGGCACCGAAAGGCTGCACAGTCGACCGGGGTCTACCGCACGAACTGGGCGAAGTTGTCGGCCAAATCGAGCAGCGGCTGCGGCAGCGCACCCAACGCCAGCGTGATTGCCGCCGTCAGCGTCACGGTTGCGGTCGACGTCCAACTGGGAGTGATCACCTCCGGGGCGTCCTCGGGCGGATCGGTGAAGAACATCAGCACGATGACGTGGACGTAGAAGTACGCGGCGATGGCGCTGGCGATGACGCCGACGATCACCAACGGGATCGCCCCGCCTTCGCCGGCCGCCTTGAACACCGCGAACTTCGACACGAAGCCACTCGTCAGGGGAATGCCGGCGAACGCCAGCAGAAACAGCGAGAACACCACGCCCACAACAGGATAGCGCCGGCCCAGACCCGCCCAGTGCGACATTTCGGCGTCCTCCTCGCCGGCGGCATCGCGCACCAGGCCGACCACCGCGAACGCGCCCAGCGTGGAGAAGCCGTAGGCGAACAGGTAGAACAGCGTGCCGGACAGCCCGCTGTGGTTCAACGCGATCACGCCGGTGAGGATGAAACCCGCATGGGCCACCGCCGAGTACGCGAGCATCCGTTTGACGTCGGTCTGGGTCACGGCGGTGACGGTCCCGACCACCATGGTGAGGATCGCGATCGCCCACATCACCGGCCGCCAATCCGCGCGCAGGTCGGGGACCGCGACGTAGAAGATGCGCAGCATCGCGCCGAACGCGGCGATCTTGGTAGCCGCCGCCATGAACGCGGTGATCGGGGTGGGCGCGCCCTGGTACACGTCGGGGATCCAGGAGTGGAACGGCACCGCGCCCACCTTGAACAGCACCCCGACGGCCACCAGGCCGATGCCCATCAGGGCCAGTCGGTTGTCGCCGGAGGGCGATCGCAGCGCCTCGCTGATCCCGACCAACGAGAACGTCCCGGCGTATCCGTACAGCAGTGCGACCCCGTACAGGAAGAACGCCGACGAGAAGGCCCCCAGCAGAAAGTATTTCAGCGCCGCTTCCTGCGAGAGCAGTCGGCGCCGCCGCGCCAGCCCGCACAGCAGGTACAGCGGCAACGACAGCACTTCCAGCGCGATGAACATCGTCAGCAGGTCTTCGGCGGCCGGAAACAACATCATGCCGCCGATCGCAAACATGGTCAGCGGGAAGACCTCGGTCTGCACCATGCCGGCGCGGGTGGCCACCTTCTCGGCCACACTGCCCGCCACTGCGGCCGCCTGTGGGGTGAAGGCATCCAAACCGGCTGTCCCGCCGACGGATTCGGTGCTGGGCAGCTTCCGTTCGGCGATCAGCAGGATGCCGGGGATGCCGATCAGCGCCACGGTGCCCTGCAGGAACAGCGCGGGAGGGTCGACGGCGACGGCCCCCATCACCGCGATCTGGCCGCCGTCACGCACCGCATCCTGTAACGCCACCCAGACCACCGCCGCCAACGCGGCGATCAGGCCGGCGACGGCGAGCGTCAACTGGACACCGAACCGAGCGCGCCGCGCCACGAACGCCTCGACGAGCACGCCGGCGACGGCCACGCCGAACACGATCAGCATGGGCGACAGCAGCCCGTATTCGACGGTGGGTGTGGGGATCATCTCGCCGGTCCTTTCGCCAGCCCGGGCGCCGGATCGGTCTGACCGATGGTGTTCAGGGTGTGCGTCACGGCCGGATTGATCACGTCCAGCACGGGTTTCGGATAGACGCCGAGCGCCAGCAGCAGCGCGATCAGCGGCACCACCACGGCCAACTCGCGCGGGATGAGATCTCGCAGGCCCTTGTCGGCGGCACGGGCTGGGCCAGTCATCATGCGTTGGTAGAGCCAGAGGATGTAGATCGCCGACAACACCAGCGCCGACGAGGCGATGACCGCCGGCACCGGGTAGCGCGTGAAGGTGCCGATCAGCACCAGGAATTCGCTGATGAACGGTGCCAGGCCGGGCAGCGACAGGGTGGCCAGGCCGGCGACCAGAAATGTGCCGGCCAGCACCGGGGCCACCTCCTGGATTCCGCCGTAGTCGGCGATGAACCGGCTGCCCTTGCGGGACACCAGGAATCCGGCGATCAGGAACAGTGCCGCGGTCGAGATGCCGTGGTTGACCATGTACAGCGTCGAACCGGACTGACCCTGGCTGGTCATCACGAAGATACCCAGGATGATGAAGCCGAAGTGACTGATCGAGGTGTAGGCGATCAGCCGCATCACGTCGGTCTGGCCGATCGCGACCACCGCCCCGTACACGATCCCGATGACGGCCAGTGCGATGACCCACGGCCGGAACAGCGTGGCCGAGTCGGGGAACAACTGCAGGCAGTACCGCAGCATGCCGAAGGTGCCGACCTTGTCGACGACGGCCATCATCAGCACCGCGGTCGCCGGGGTGGCCTCCACCGCGGCGTCGGGCAGCCAGCGGTGGAACGGCCACAGCGGCGCCTTGACGGCGAACGCGAACATGAAGCCGAGGAACAGTGCATGCAGCACCGCCGGGTTGGCATCGAGTCGACCGGTGGTCGCCGCTTCGACCACGGCGCGGAAATCGAAGGTGCCCGAACCGAACACCTCGCTGTTGGCGGTCACCAGGTACAACCCGATCACCGCGGCCAGCATGATCAGGCCGCCGAACAGGTTGTACAGCAGGAACTTCACCGCAGCCCGGGACCGGCCCGCTCGGCTTCCGCCGAACCCGCCGATCAGGAAGTACATCGGGATCAGCATCGCTTCGAAGAACACGTAGAACAGCAGCACGTCGAGGGCCACCAGGGAGATCAGCACCATGCCCTGCACCGCCAGTGTCAGCGCCACATAGGCGTGCGGTGCCCGCCCGGACAACCGGTCGTCGGACGGGGCGTCGTTCCAACCGGCCAGCAGCAGCAGCGGCAGCAACACCGCCGTCAGCACCACCAGCACCAGTGCGATGCCGTCCAGGCCGAGGATGTACCCCGTCCCGAACGACGGGATCCACTTGTGGTCCTCGACGAACTGGTACGTCGGGCCGGCCGGGTCGAACCGTACGGCCAGGCCGATCGCGATGGCCAACACCGCCAGCGACACCGCGATGCCGGCGTACTTGGCGAATTCGCGTGCCGCCGCGGGCATCAGGAGGATCACCGCCGCGCCGAGCATCGGCACGGCCCACAGCAGGGTCAGCCACGGGAAGTTCACCACAGCCGCACCGCCAGGATCATGGCCACCACCAGGGCGGCGCCGGCGAGCATCGACAGTGCGTACGAGCGGGCGTATCCGGTCTGCACCTGCCTCAGGCCGTCGGAAGTGCGTCCGATCATTGCGGCCAGCCCGGTGCCGACGCCGTCGACGGCCTTGTCGTCGATCATCACGAGTTCCGCGGTGACGACCCGACCCGGCCGCATGAACGCGGTCTCGTTGAAGGCGTCGCCGTAGAGGTCCCTTCGTGCGGCGACGGTCAGCGCCGACACGTCCTCGGGGGCCGTCTCGGGGACGGCCCGGGTGGCGTACATGCGACAGGCGATCGCCACGCCGACGGCCACCACCGACAGCGTGATCGCCGTCATCACCCACACCGGGACCGCGTGGTGCGCCTCGTGCGCACCCACGGGGTTGACCACCGGCTCCAGCCAGTTGGCCAACCGCCCCCCGAGCGCCAACAGCGCTCCCGCACCCACTGATCCGAGCGCCAGCACCACCATCGGCAGCGTCATGACCGCCGGGGATTCGTGCGGATGGGTGTCGGGCCGCCAGCGGCGCTCGCCGAAGAACGTCATCAGCATCACCCGGGTCATGTAGAATGCCGTGATGCCGGCGCCCAGCAGGGCCGATCCGCCCAGCAGCCAGCCACGCAAACCGCCTGCGGCGAAGGCGGTTTCGATGATGGCATCCTTGGAGAAGAACCCCGCGAACGGGGGAATCCCGATGATCGCCAGATACCCCAACCCGAATGTCAGGAATGTCAGCGGCATGTGCGAACGTAGGCCGCCGTAGCGGCGCATGTCGGTTTCGTCGTTCATGCCGTGCATCACCGAACCCGCACCGAGGAACAGCCCCGCTTTGAAGAACCCGTGGGTGAGCAGGTGCATGATGGCCACGGCGTAACCCGCCGGACCCAGCCCCGCGGCCAGCACCATGTAGCCGATCTGGCTCATGGTTGACGCCGCGAGGGCCTTCTTGATGTCGTCTTTGGCGCATCCGATGACCGCTCCGAACAGCAGGGTCACCGCGCCGACCACCGCCACCGCAATCTGTGCCGCGGGGGCCAGGTTGAACACCGGGCCGGAGCGGACGATCAGATACACCCCGGCGGTGACCATGGTCGCGGCGTGGATGAGTGCGCTGACGGGGGTGGGGCCTTCCATCGCGTCGCCCAGCCACGACTGCAACGGCACCTGGGCGCTCTTCCCGCACGCGGCGAGCAGCAGCAGCAATCCGATCGCGGTCAGCGTGCCCGTCGAGGCCTGCGGCGCCGCACCGAAGACACCGGCGAAGGAGATGGTCCCGAGATGGGCGAACATGACCATGAGGGCCACGGCCAGACCGATGTCTCCGACACGGTTGACCACGAACGCCTTCTTCGCCGCCGCGGCCGCACTGGGCTTGTGCGACCAGAACCCGATGAGCAGGTAGCTGGCCAGGCCGACGCCCTCCCAGCCGACGTAGAGGCCCAGGTAGTTGTCGGCGAGCACCAGCAACAGCATGGCCGCCACGAACAGGTTGAGGTAGCCGAAGAACCTGCGGCGGCCGGGGTCGTGGGCCATGTACCCGATCGAATACACATGGATCAGCGCACCCACGCCGGTGATCAGCAGCACGAAACAGCCTGATAGCGCGTCGAATTGCAGGCCGAAGTCAATGTCGAGCCCGCCCACCGGCAGCCATTCGAACAACCTCTGGTGGATCACCCGATCCCCGGGCACCCGTCCCGTCAGTCCGGCGAACAGCACTGTGCTCCAGGCGAAGGACGCCAGCACCGTCACGCAGCCCAGCAGATGCCCCCAGGCATCGGTGCGCCGGCCGCCCAGCAGCAGAACCGCGGCGCCGGCCAGGGGGAGTGCGAGCAACGGCCACAGCACGAGTGCGGTCACCGGCCGTTCCCCGCGCCGTTGTTGCGGGTGGCATTGTCGCGGGTGGCGGTGAGGAACGGGGTGATGATGTCGACCGGCAGGGGAAAGACCACCGTCGAATTCTGGTCGGCGCCGAGCTCTAGAAGTGTTTGCAGGTAACGCAACTGCAGTGACGCGGGACTCTTCGAAGGGGTGTCGGATGCCTGGCGTAATTGTTCGGACGCCTGCAGTTCCGCGCGCGCGTTGATCACCTTGGCGCGGCGCTCCCGTTCGGCCTCGGCTTCGCGCGCCATGGCGCGTTGCATCGACTCCGGGATTTCCACGTCCTTGATCTCCACCACCTGCACCTGCACGCCCCATTCCTCGGTTTGCTTTTCGATGATGGTCCGCAGATCGTGGTTGAGATCCTCGCGATGGGCCAGCAGAGTGTCCAAGTCGACCCGGCCCAGCAGCGACCGAAGGGTCGTCTGGGCGATCTGCGATGTGGCCACCGAGTAATTCTCCACGGCCATGATCGCTTTCACGGGATCGACGACGCGGAACATCACGACGGCGTTGACCCGGGCAGGCACGTTGTCCTTGGTGATCACTTCCTGCGGCGGGATGGTTACGGTCACCACCCGCAAGTCAACGCGCTCCATTCGGTCGATCCCCGGGATCAGAAAAACGACACCCGGGCCGTACACCGGGCGGATATGCCCGGCCCGGAACACCACACCGCTCTTGGTGGCCTCGTCGTAGCGGTTGGTCCGGAATTCCGATACGACGGTGTCGTCCACCTGGGGCGCGTCTGCCCGTTCCAGTTGTGCCGCAACGTCGTCGGCGGCGCGGCGCAGGTAGTCGGCGGTGAAGTCGGGGCCCAGGTACGCGCCGTGACCGTGAACCGAGCCGTATTCCATGAGTCCGCGGGACTGGAATAGTTTCTGTCCGTCGGTGATCTGGTCGCCGGTGAACAGCACATGCCCGGCCGGGTCGACCACCTTGTCCGGCAAGGGCATCGACGCCGTATAGGTGCGGTAGACCAGGATGCCCATGACGAAGAAGCCGAAGATAAGCACCAGGGCCGCAGTTTGCACCCAACCACTACCGATCGACGACTGAGCCGTGTCTTGCCGTGCGCCGGTCACCTTTTCAGAGGTATTGAATGCGTTAGAGGTGTTGGACGGCACCGTGATTGCCCTCCCTGATCAATTCCGGAATCACTGTCTCAGTTCCTCAGCAGGTGTGCATCGTCGACGTTCGCCGACCGCCTGGTGCGGTAGATGGTCATGATGATCGCGAGCCCAACCACCACCTCGCACGCGGCCACGACCATCGTGAAGAACGCCACCACCTGGCCGTCCAGGAGACCGTGCATGCGCGAGAACGTGACGAACGCCAAGTTGCAGGCATTGAGCATGAGCTCAACGCACATGAACATCACGATGGCATTGCGCCGTAACACCACCCCCGCAGCGCCGAGGGTGAACAGGAATGCCGAAAGGTAGAGGTAGTTCTCCGGATTCAGCGATCGCCCCTTTCGTCGGCTCCGGTTGCGCTTCGTCGCTCCAGGATGCTGCTGACCGAGATCGCGGCGTCCGATCCGTCAGGAAGCCGTGCGGGCACGTCGACGGCGTTGTGCCGGGCGTAAACGCCCGAGGACGGCAGCGTCGTCGGGTGGCCCTTCTCCAGTTCCGGCCCGTGGAACCGCTGCTCGGAGAGTTCTCGCTGGGTTTTGCGACGTTCGAATCGTTCCCTGTGGGCGAGCACCATCGCGCCCAGCGCCGCGGTGATCAGCAGTGCGCTGGTCAGCTCGAATGCCCACAGGTATTTGGTGAAGATCAG